>DATAAL010000302.1:0-21370 GCA_036260145.1 Longimicrobiaceae bacterium
CCGATCGACTCGATCAGCGGAAGAATCCCCTTGTGCGGCAGCAGGCGCCCCACGAACAGGGCGTATCTCCCCGAAGGCTCCTCCGCGATCCCGGCGGAGGGGAGCCGGCAATCGGCTCCTCCGTACAGGATAGTCCTGGGCTGCGGCCAGTCGGCGAAGAGTCCGGAGGCGTGCCGGGAGAGCAGCGCGAGACCATCCGCGAGCCGGTTCAGGTCGGCCCGGGGATGCAGCTTCCGCAGGTAGGTGCTCCAGGAGGGGATCCCCCCGCCCACGTCCGTCAGGACGACGGTCTGCCCGCGCATCCTCCCCATGAGGAGAAGGAGATCGGTGAGCGGGGTAGGGAAGATCATGATGTGGATGACGTCGAACCCCTTCAGGGCTCGCCAGCTCTCGAACGTGAGCGGGAAACCCAGTCCCGGGTCGAGGCGCCTCACTCCGAAGGTGCGGATCTCGAGCTCCCCATCGAGCTCCCTGGCGGGCGCACGGTCAAACAACCCCAGGGTGGTGGGGGTGAGGCGCGACAGGGCACGCGCGTACTCCAGCGCGTATCGCTCCCCGCCACCGACGGTCCGGTCGCCGGCGAGGTAGGAGGAGGGGATCACCAGAACGCGCGGCTGTACCGCGTTCGCTTCCGTCATCTCGTGCTCGCTGTGGGACGCGGCAGCCATCATCCAGCCGGCGGCGCGCGGAACCGTCGTGTTATGACAGTTCCGCGCGCGCGAGCAGGGCGGCCAGCCGCTCCGGGTTTACATAGATGTCGCCGCTCGGCCGGCGGGAGGCTGCTCCCGCCGGACCACCGTCCTCCCGCACCAGGTAGAAGTACTCCAGGTCGACCTGGTTTGCCAGGGCCCAGTAGCAGACGTTCACGTAGGACGGTGAGAAGAGTTCCAGGTGGAAAAGTACAGCCTCTCCGACGAGGCAGGACCCGCGGAAAGGAGCGAACCTCGCCGTCGCCACGGACCGGCTGCGCGCCGGAGCCCCACCAGCCCCAGCCGGCAAAGCGTTCCGACCAGCCCCCCAGGCATGCGTCTCACCTCGCGCATCCGGTGGTCTAGGCGTAGGAATGGACGGGTGTACGGGCGTGGTCCGACGGTACCACCCCCGGTGTGGACCCCACAGATGCGCCGGGCTGCCGTACGGAGATCCACCCCACGCAGAGGAGGAGGAGGATCGTGAACGGGACGGCAGTGAGGAGCCCGACCCCGATCAGTCCCTGTGCGAAGTATGCGCCGGCAGCAAACCAGGCGAGTCGCCTTCCCAGGTACCACGGATCGTCGCGCCGGGTGGTCCGGCGCAGGAACACCCAGAAGAGGAACGCCACCCAGATCAGCAAACCAGGCAGCCCCTGCTCCAGCATGATCGTGGCATAGTGGTTTTCGATCCAGATCGGATCCCGGACCAGGGAGCGGAGGAAGTAGGGGATACTGCTCCCTCCCCCACCCAGGCCGTTCCCGAGCGGATACCGGAACATCAGCTCGACGAAGCTCTGGTTCACCCCCCACGAGAGGCGCTCCAGGATGGTGTCGGTGTTGAGCGACAGGATCCGCTGGAAGAGCCGTTCCTCCATAGAGACCAGCCACCCGAGCCCGGCCAGAACGAACACCCAGCCGACCCGCCCCGCCATACCGAGGCGCCCTCCGAACACGCTGACCATCACCAGCACGGTCAGCACCATGAAGTGCATGCGCGAGGCGGAAAGGAACACCCCGAGGACCGTGGCGACCAGACCGGCCATGATGATCTGGCGGTGCCGCCACGGCAGCGTCTGCCTCTGGGTCCACCCGCCGAGCAGGAAGGGCAGCGTGATGACCATGGTTCCGCCGTACAGCCCCGCATGGGCGAAGGTCGCCGGGATCCGGTAGGCGCCCAGGATGTTCCCTGTATGGATGTCGTTGCTCTTGTAGATGATGTCCGTCACCTCGTTGCGAGGATAGAACGACTCTATCCCTACGAAGAACTCCATCACCGCGATGCCGAAGACCACCAGGTTGAGGACGGCGAGGGAGATCGCGAGCCGATCGACATCGTCCCGACACAGTCGGGCACCGAGGAGGAGGAACGGGAGGAGGAATATATGAGCCCGCAACCCCACGAGCTGGATCATGGGGTCCTGCAGCGGGAGGAGGAGCAGTACGACCGGCCAGCCGATCAGGAGCGCCAGCCAGGGAACGATGGGCTGAATCCGCATCCTCTCCTCGAGCGGGAGCGGCCGGAAGAGCCGGGTGGCGTAAAGGCCGAGGACGCCGGCATCGAAGATGAAGTGGGAGAGCGCGCTGGTCACGTTCGCCCGGGCGATGCCGTAGAAGTACCCGACCGCGAGCAGGGCGGTGAGCCCCGCAACGAGCGATCGCTTCCCCGCGAAGAAACACGCCAGGAACGCCCCGGCACAAAGGATCAGCGCAACCATCCGACTCTATCCTGCGGACAGTACGGTCTCAGACATCCGGCTTTCTCCCGATCATCAGCACGTTGTCCGATAGTGCACGGGGGAACCTCCGCGCCAGTCCCTGCGGATAGTACCGGGCTGTACCCGGCACCCTTCCGTGCTGGGAGAATTCGATGGCGACGTCCACGAGCCCGCATTCCCCGGCGATCCTCCGGAGGTCCACCTCCAGAAGGGCGGTCAGGTGAGCGGGGTAGTGAACGTCCTGGAAATGGACGAACCGCCCCTTCACCACCAGCGAGAGAAGACTGAGAAGGCTCAGCTGGTTGGGCGTGGTGACGATCACCCATCCTCCGGGCTTCGCGAGCCGCACCAGCTCACGCAGGAACGCGCGGGGGTTCTCCAGGTGCTCGATGGTCTCCACTGCCGCGACCACGTCGGCCGCGCCGTCCGGGAGGGGGAGCCGCCCGGTGTCCAGGTCCACCTGGCTGAACGCGGCGTCCGCGGGGAAGCCCTCGTAACGTACCGCATCCGCGCCGACGTACTCGTCGAAGTCCCCGGAGACGAACCGGGCCAGGTTGCCGACGCCGCACCCGACGTCGAGAAAGAGGCCGCCGGACGCACCGCGGCTGCGCAATGCACGGGCGACCATCGCATAGATGGCCGCATTACTTATCCCGGCGCTGTGCCGCGCCCGTAGCTCCAGCTCGAATGAACTCGTGGTACCCGGTGCCGTCATCCGGCCGCCTCTCGCCGAACCAGGGTGGAAAACAGAGCCGAGATCCGGCCCACCTGCCTCTCCGGGGCGCACAGCGCTCCGGCGCGCGCGGGTCCCGCCGAACCCAACCGCCTCCGGCAGTCCCTACTCTCGGCCAGGCTCCTGAGGACATCGCCGAGCGCCTGCGCATCGTCCGGAGGGACCAGCACCCCGCAGCTCTCGTCGATGATCTCCTGCGCGCCTCCCATCGCTGTCGTGACGGACGGAAGACCCGCGTACAGCGCCTCGACGAAGGCGATCCCGAACGGCTCCGGACCGGTGTTGGGCTGGCAGTGGATGTCCGCGGCACCCAGGATCTGCGGGACATCGGAGCGCTGCCCGAGGAACCGCACCCTGTCCGCGATCCCCAGCTCGCCGGCAAGGCGCTCCAGCCCGGTCCGGTACGCCACCTCCGACGGCCGCTGCGCGCCCCCCACCTGCCAGCAGACCCATCCCGGCACGTCGCGCAGCAGCGCCAGCGCCCGGAGGTGGAGGGTGTGACCCTTCCAGGCCTCCATCCGGCTGACCTGCGCGATCACCACCGCGTCCCCGGGGGTGCCGAGCTCCGCCCGTATCGCGGCCCGATCGCCTTCCGTGGGGAGGGTTCCGGACGGCTCCACCGGGTAATAGACCACCTCGCGGCGCACGCGCGGGAAGAGCCCCGGGAGGAGGGACGCGGTGTACCGGCTGTTACAGACCGCCAGGTCCGGTACCGTCCACCTGGCGAGGCGCTGCAGCCAGTGCCGCCCGTCTACCGTGTCGTGAACCCAGAACACGAGCGGGAGCCCGGCGGCGCGCACCGCCGGCCCGAAGACCAGCAGCGGCCAGACCCCGTGACAGACCGCGAGGTCGAACGCCCGTTGCCGTAGCAGCTCGCGGAGTACGCGCCGCGCCCGCCGGATGCTCAACGGATCCCGGAGGCGGACCGCGCCCAGCAGGTGGACCGGAGCCCGGTTCGCGCGCAGCTCCCCGCTCGCGCGTCCTTCGAAGCAGAACCCGAAGTGCTGCTCCATCTCCGGGGCCGCGCTCGCATTCCGGGAGAGCGTGACCAGGAAGGTCTCCACCCCGCCGAACATGTTGCCGCCGGACAGGTGCAGGACGCGCATCAGTTCCGCCCCACCGCCACCGCGCGGTAGATCGGCGCCAGCTCCGCCGCCAGCCGCGCCCGGTCGAAGGAACGCTCCACCGTCGCCCGTCCGGCCTCCCCGAGGCGGAGGCGCAGATCGCGGTCACGCACCAGCGCCTCGATACACCGCGCCAGGCCGGCTGCGTCCCCGGGACGATGCCCGAGCGCGTTCTCCCCGGCGGTGATCAGCTCGGCGGCGCCCCCTGCCTGGCTCGCGATCACCGCCCGCCCGCACCCCATGGCCTCCACGATCACCAGCCCGAAAGGCTCCGGCTCGGTGCTGGCATGGACCACCACGTCCAGGGCGCGCATCGCCGCCGCCGCGTCCGGGACATAGCCGGTGAACCCCACCCTGTCGAAGACGCCGAGCCTCCCGGCCAGGTTCCGGAGGTGATCCAGCGAATGCTGGCTGTCCGCCGTCTCGTAGAGCGCCCCGCCGACGACGTAGGCGCGGAAGGGGAGATCTCGTGGGAGGAGAGAGACTGCCCGTAGGAACGTCTCGTGTCCTTTCCACCACCCCAGCGTCGCCACCAGCCCCACCCGGACCGTTCCGGAATGAGGCGTGGGTATTCCGGCCGCCGCATCCAGGTCCAGAGTCTGGCCTGCCGGGTTGAACACATCCAGGTCGATGGCGTTGTACACGGGGTGGACCGGCACTACGCCCCGGCAGACCGCGGTGACGTCCGCGGCGACGCTCCGCGAGTTGGCGACCACCGCGGCACAGCGGCGCGCGTGGCTGCGCAGGAGCATCGACATCACCGGGCGCCGCCCGACGAAGTCGTGGACGTGCCAGACGACGGGGGTCCGACGCGGCCGCGTCCAGAGCCCGAGAACGTGCATCTTGAACCCGTTGGAGTGCACCACGTCCGGCGCGAGCTCCCGCAGGGTCTCCCGCAGCCGGGACGCATACGCGGCAGCGGTGGGGCCCGCCCGCAGGAGCTTCAGGAGCGAGCCCCCCTTCCCTGCACCGTCGGCCCCGCCGTCCCCGAGCTGGGCCAGCGCCGGCGGCAGGGGGAGCACGGTGGAATGCACTCCGAGCGACTCGGCACCGGATACCAGCGGCCCGTCGGCAGTCGCGACGAGCCGCATGTCCCAGCCGGGCTCCGCAGCACGCAGGCTGGCGAGGATATCGAGCAGGCTCCGCTCAGCTCCCCCGAGCTGTCCGGATGGATTCAGGAAAGCGATCTTCATGGCCACCGGCGGGACCCTTGGCGACGAACACCCCGACTCTGCGACGGAGAACGCCCCCGTCCGCCTCATAGGAGTAGAGGACGACCGGAGCGGGCGAGCGTCACCTATCTGAAAACAGCCTTGTAAGTTAGCAGCTTGCGTGGGGATACCGCAATCGGGGGGAGGAGCGGCTAACGGGTGCCGGAGAGCAGGTCCTCGTAGAGAGCCAGGTATCTGCGCGCCTGGGCCTCCAGCGAGTGCTCCTCTACCACGAGCCGCCTTCCGTTCTCCGCCATCGCCATCCGCTGCGCCGGCGCCCCTAGAAGCGCCGCGATCGCCTCCCGCAGGGCGTCCGCGTCTCCGGTCCGGGCGAGGAGCCCCGTGACGCCGGGTCGGATGATGTCGGGGATCCCGCCGGCGTCGAACCCCACCGCCGGCGTGCCGCAGGCGAGCGCCTCCAGCGCAGTCTGCCCATAGGCCTCCTGCAGCGACGGGATCACGAAGAGGTCGGCCGCACTGTAGACCACGGAGAGGAGGCGGTCCTCGCCGATCCGGCCGAAGTGGAGGTGCGGCAACCCCGCGGGGATGCCGGGAGAGCCCCGACCGATGGAGATCAAGAAGAGATCGGGGTGGTTTAGCCCCTCCAGCGCCCGCACGAGCAGGGGGAACCCCTTGCGCCGGTTCTCCACCGAGTCGGCCACGAAGAGGAGGACCCTGGCCTCCGCGGGGATCCCGAGCGCCTGGCGGGCGGCGGATTTCTCCCGCGGGGTGAAAACCTCGGTGTCCAAGCCGTAGTGGATGGTAGAGACGGGAAACCGCTTCAGCAGCGAGCTGCATCGAGCCCGGTCCGTGAGCCAGTGGCTGTCGCCCACCACGTGCAGGCGGGGAGGCGGAATCCCCGCAAGGGCATCGTGCTTCCGGCGCCACACCGCACGCGAGAGGTCCTGCTCGTCGCGTGAGCCGAGCTGGGGGCACGCGCCGCACGAGTCGGCGAACTTGCCGCAGTAGTCGTCGTAGTGGCACCCGCCGGTGAACGCATTCATATCGTGCAGCGTCCAGACGACCGGGACCCCGCGTGGCAGGTTCGTGAAGAACGCCCCCAGGTCCACGAAGCCGGCGATCCAGTGCAGATTTACCACGTCGCACGGGGGAAGCTGCCGCATCACCTCCGCATCGTACTCCGTACGATCGTCGCTGAACTGCTCGTACCCTCTCGGCCGTGTCGAACGGTACCTCTCGAAATCGGCTGTGATCCTGCGTCGCCGGATCCGGCGACGGACGCGGCCGGAGAGCGTAGGAGTGGGGCGGAAGCGGATGACCTCGGGATCCTCGCCGGCGCGCCCGAAGACGAACATCCTCGACTCCGCCCCGACGCCCAGGAGGCCCCGGTGCAGCCGGTGAGCGGCGCGGGCGGCACCCCCGGTCACGTCGTGCGTGCTCAGGTGGAGAATTCTCATGAGCGCCCGGTCCCATACCATCTGGATTACGGTGTGGAACCGGGAATCACCGGGGCCGTCGGAAGGCCGAAGAGCTTTCGGAGCGCGTGCCGCGTCCGTGTCGGAACAAGTAGGGGGAGGCGCGCTCGCAGGCGGTGGAGGAAAAGGCGTGTGCGCGAAGGGACCACCCACTCGAAGACCTGATCCGCGACGATGCGGTCGGCCCGGTGGTCGGGTGCGGAAGACCGCGGGTGGCGCAACGGGAACTCCATGGCCGATGCCGGGAGGTTCGCGAGTCTGCTCTCGCCCCCCGTGTGGGTGGCACCCTCACCGAACCCGATATTGGTCACGAGGTTCACCGTGGGGATGACGGCCATGCCGTCCGCCTTCCAGGAGGCGAACATCCACTGATAGTCCCAGGTGTCGATCTCCCCCCGGTACACCTGGTCGAAGGTTCTGCGCCAGTACCTCGCCGAGGCCCGGCTTCCGGTGATCCGGCGCAGCCAGTCCGTCTCGCGCAGAGCAGGCCAGGAAGAGAGGCTCACGTCGTAGTGACGCCAGGCACGCCGCCACGAAGCCCACCCCCAGATGAAGTTGTAGCGGGAGAAGCGATAGCTGAACGGCTCCCGGGAGGGACTCACGTAGAAGCTGTCCCCGCTGATCATCATCACGCGCTCGTTGTCCCGGAATCTGTCGAGGAGGTCCTCGCAGAACCGGAAGAACGTCGGGTGGGGAAGGCAGTCGTCCTCCAGGATGATCGCCTCCTCGCACTGGGAGAACACCCAGTCCAGTCCGCTGGAAACCCGCCTCCTGCAGCCGAGGTTCAGATCCGCGTAGTGGCGCAGGACTGTGCACTCCCAGTCCACCGCCTCGACGATACCGCGGACTTCCGCACAGCGCTCCACCTCCCCCGGCACGTTGCTGCGGGGACCGTCGGCCACGATCAGGAGCTTTCGCGGCCGGACCTTCGCGACCTCCGCGAAGACACGGCGCGTCTGCTCGGGACGGTTGAAGACCAGCAGTGCGATGGGGGTGTCGAATGCCATACCGGGACTCATCCCTCAAGGGAGCATGTTTTCACGCCCGGTCCCACCCGCGCCGGGACGCCCGCGCATGCTTCGAGCAGGAGCGCCTCGTACGCATCCACCATCCGATCCAGGGAGTATGCCCGGGCACGCTCCAGCCCGCGCTTCGCCAGTTCTCCGCAGGCCTCCACGTCCCCCAGCAAACGGACCAGCGCGTCGCCGAAGCTAGCATCCTCGACAATGATCCCCCAGCGTCCCCCCTCCAGCACTTCCCGGCTCCCGGGGTTAGGGCTCGCGATCACCGGCGTTCCGCTCGCCATCGCCTCCAGGTAGGGGAGCCCGAACCCTTCGTAGGAGCTCGGCGATGCATACACCCAGGAACGGCGGTAGAGCCCGGCCAGTTCCTCGCGGGAGATCCCGGTGCAGTAGGTCACTCCCGGGACTTCGGGGCCCGGAGGGCTCACCATCATCAGCGAGGCCGTGGGAAAGCGCGGCCGGACATCGCGGACGAAGCAGTCCAGGAGTATCTGCCCCCGCTTCCGCCCCTCTAGTGTCCCGACGAAGAGGATGGAGGGCTGGGGCGTCTTCCCCTGTGCGTCCGGGTGGAAGACGGAGAGGTCCACGCCGTTGGGGATGATCCGCCGCACAAAGGGGTTGTATCTGCGGGTGTTCTGGCTCACCCCCACGCAGAACCGCTGCGTGACGGCGGTCAGGAGCTCCTGCGGGTAGATCCCGATCTGCGAGATGAAGCGCAGCGGAGAGGCGGCGGTGAGGGCCTCGCCCAGAGCGCTCCCGTGCATCACGCGGACGACCGGCTTGCCGAGGAGAGGGAGGAGGAGGCTATCGCCCATGGCGACGATCACCTCCGCCTCGCGATACCCGGGGAGCAGCGAGACCAGGTTCCCGAGGTATCCCTCCGTCGCGAAGCGTCCGAGGCGGCTGGTCGCGAACCCCTTCCAGGGGAGAGTACGCAGCCTGTACGCTGCGTTCCTGGGCTTTGGATCGAAGCTCCAGACGGTCACCTCGTGGCCGCGACGGGCGAGCCCATCGCCGAGGTCGTGAGCCACCTGGGCCACCCCGCCCGATTTTCGCCCCACTCTGGGGAGGTAAGGGCTGAGAATGGCGATGCGGAGAGGGCGAGCCACTGCCGGCCTACTGTTGGCGCTTCCAGAACACTCCAGTCTCATCGATGCGCTTGATTGGCTCGGTAATCCCGTGCGTGGAGCGATAGTCCTCCACCGCCTGCCTGCAGGCAGGGATGGCCCCATAGTCATCGACGATACAGTACCCGCCGGCCGAGAGCTTCGGGTAGAGGGCGTCCAGCGCCTGGATGGTGCTCTCGTAAAGGTCGCCATCCAGTCGGAGCAGGGACAGCCGATCGATCGGCGCAGAGGGGAGGGTATCCTTGAACCAGCCCTCCAGGAAGCGCACACGGTCGTCCAGGAGCCCGTAGCGGGTGAAGTTGCCCCGCACCATCTCCACACCGGTGTCGAGGGCGAGCGTCCAGAGGCGGTCTCCCCGGTCGGCCGGGTATCTCACCTCGTCGGGCCTCGGAAGGCCACGGAAGGAATCAGCCAGCCACACCGTGCGAGTGGTGTCACCGTAGGCCGCCAGAACCGCCTTCATGAAGATGGTCGCGCCACCCCGCCAGACACCCGTCTCGATCAGGTCTCCCGGTACATCGTTCTCCAGGATATCCGTGATACACTCCTGGAGGTTGTCCAGACGCGCCATCCCGATCATGGTCTCCCCGTCCGGGACCCCCGCCTGCACCAGGGCGAAGCCCCTCGTGCCGAGCGCCCGGTTCACAAGGCCGTAGGCGTTGGAGCGGACCGAGCGCCACCACGTCTTGTCGTTCCGGGGGATCCTGCGGAAGTGCTCCGGGAGGATCTCCCGCGAGAGGCACTTCTTCATCAGGTCTAAGTACATCCGCCGAACGATCTGCTCCGTCTGAAAGTCGACCGACATAGATCCTCGTATCGAATAGCTGGAGGCTCCCTGAGTCATATCCTCCAGGCGGGTGGCGTACACGGAGTCCCACCGGAGAGCCCGCGGCGCGCGAAGCCGCTGTGGTTCCTACCAGTAGGCCCCTTGCTCCAGCACTAGAGCCTCCGGGGTTCGCATCGGGGAGCCGGTGTCCGCCCCTGCGCTTCACCCTGGACCAGCCGAGCCCGGAACTGACGAGCTCGGCCGCCTCCACGTACACCCGCATTAGGCGCGAACCTGACGCCCTACCAGGCGTCGCTGCGTCCGGAGGCAGGCTTCCTGCCGGGTTCCGACTCGCCGGGTCGGAAGTGGCCGGCTCTCCGATCGACACCGGCTCCTCAGTCCAGCTCGAAGGCGTTCTTGTAGTCCAGCTTCAGCGATGGATCCTGATCCTCCTTGAGCAGGAAGCAGTTGCCGACGACCAGCGAATCGATCTCGGTGCCCATAAAGCAGCGGAAGGCATCCTCCGGCGTGCAGACGATCGGCTCCCCGCGGACATTGAAGCTGGTGTTCACCACCACGGGGCACCCGGTCTTTTCCTTGAAGGCCGAGATCAGGGCGTGGTAGCGCGGATTCGTCTCGGAATGCACCGTCTGGATCCGCGCGGAGTAGTCCACGTGGGTGACGGCGGGGATGTCGGAGCGGGGCACGTTCAGCTTGTCGGTCCCGAAAAGCGCCTGCTCCTCCGGCGTCATCTCCCGGCGGCGAGCTTTAACCACGTCGGCGACGAGCAGCATGTAGGGGCTGTCCTCGTCCAGCTCGAACCAGTCCGCCACGTCCTCGCGGAGCACGGAGGGAGCAAAGGGCCGGAAGGATTCGCGGTACTTCACCTTCAGGTTGAGAATCTTCTGCATGGTGGGCGACCGGGCGTCCCCCAGGATCGACCGCCCCCCCAGCGCACGCGGACCGAACTCCATTCGTCCCTGGAACCAGCCGACGGCTTTCCCTTCAGCCAGCGCGGCCGCGGTTCTCTCGATCGCACACGCATCGTCCAGAACCACGTAGCGGGCTCCGGCCGCTGAGAGCCGCGCCTCGATCTCAGGCTGGGTGAAGGCGGGTCCGAGATAGCTCCCCCGCATCCCGTCGAGCGTGCCATTGAGGTTCCGCGGCTGGCCCCCGAAGCCGTGATAGGTAGCGAGCGCGGCGCCCAGCGCTCCCCCCGCATCGCCGGAGGCCGGCTGGATCCAGATCCGTTCGAACCTGCCATCGCGCAGCACCTTGCCGTTGGCGACGCAGTTCAGCGCAACGCCTCCTGCCAGACAGAGGTTCTTCGCCCCGGTCTCCGCGGCCAGGCTGCGTGTCAGCCGGAGCACCACTTCCTCAGTGACCGCCTGGATCGATGCCGCCAGGTCCATGTGCCGCTGTGTGAGCGGCTCGTCGGAACGGCGGGGAGGCCCGCCGAACAGGGCATCGAACCGGGGGTTCGTCATGGTCAGCCCGGTACAGTAGTCGAAGTAGGACTGGTCCAGGCGGAAGGACCCGTCCTCCTTCACGTCGACCAGGTGATCGAGGATGACCCGGGCGTACCTGGGCTCCCCGTAGGGCACGAGGCCCATCACCTTGTACTCTCCCGAGTTGACCTTGAAGCCCGTGTAGTAGGTGAAGGCGGAGTACAGCAGGCCCAGCGAGTGAGGGAAGTGGATCTCCTTGAGCATCTCGAGACGGTTGCCCCGCCCGTGGCTCACGGAGGTGGTGGCCCACTCCCCCACCCCGTCCATGGTCAGCACGACCGCTTCCTCGAAGGGCGAGGGGAAGAAGGCACTGGCAGCATGGCTCTGGTGGTGCTCCGCGAAGAGCAGGTCCCTGCCCCAGTCACGCTCCGGCGCGAAAGCCCGCAGTTCCCTGCCGAGAAGATCCTTCTGGAAGAGCTTCTCCTTGATCCAGAAGGGCATCGCCATCCGGAAGGAGCGATAGCCCGAGGGCGCGAACGCCAGATACGTCTCCAGCAGACGCTCGAACTTCAGGAACGGCTTGTCGTAGAATGCGACGAGATCCACCTCGGCCAGCGACACTCCGGCCTCGGCCAGGCAGTACGCGAGCGCGTGCCTCGGGAAGCGGGCATCGTGCTTCTTCCGCGTGAAGCGCTCCTCCTGTGCAGCCGCGACAATGTGGCCGTCCTCCACCAGGGCGGCCGCGCTGTCGTGATAGAATGCGGACAGGCCAAGGATGCGCACCGTCTAGAAGATCGTGTAGATGAACGGCGCGATGGCGGAACCCTGGGCCAGCACGAGCAGACCACCGAAGATCAGCAGCATGATCAGCACGGGGAGCAGCCAGAACTTCTTACGCACCCGCAAGAACTCCCAGAGCTCCCTGAGAAAGGACATGATCCGCTCCTTAGAACTGTCGTGTCATGGTCTCGGGGGCCGGCTCCGTGGGCTGCCGAAGAATCCAGTAGCTGTCGACCTTCGGATCGAAGCCCAGTTGCAGCGGACGCTTGCCGAACAGACGCATGAGGTACCCGACCGGCGTCACTGTCAGGAAAAAGAGCATCCCGAGGACGATCGGGCTCACGATCCGGTGCAGCAGGAGGCCGAACCTGAACCAGAGCCGGTTGAGTGGCGCCAGGAGCGCAGGTCTGGCGAGCGTCAGGACCAGGAACGCCGCAGCCACGCCGAGCGTCCAGGTGCGCACCCCCCGCCCGTGCAGCAGAGGCCACACCCCCAGGACCGCGAACACTGTCGTGAAGACGATCCCGAAGGAACGCTCGCTGGGGCCTTTGACCTCCTCCTCCCGCGAGAGGTCCTCGTGGAACTGAGCTTTGGACGCAGCCATCGGTAGCTAGATAGCCAGGGTTGAGGCCCGTACCATCCCGCGGCACGGACCTGAATGAGATGCACACCCCCGACCCGGAACGCATCCGCGCCGGGCGCCGGGGGCAGGCGTGGGGAGCGGGCACCGGACCGCCGGAGCGAGTCTCCCGCTCCGTCCGGCATGCCCAGCCCCACCCACCGACCCGTCACCCGGAGACGGCCGCGAACTCTCCGGGAAGCCGGCTCCACGAGCGCGTGAGCGCCACATGGTCTGTGAACTCCCTCCCGAAGTGGAGCGAGACCGTGGGCTGGAAGCGGATCAGCGAGGCGGCGATCGTCGCGACCTTCTCCGGCATCGTGTCGGTGGGAAGGAACTGGTAGCGGAACAGCGCCTCCCGCACGTCGTCCCCCCGTACCAGCACATCCTGGATGAGGTTCCCCCAGCGGTTGTCCCACGCGTTCTCCGGGACCATCTGGATCATGGCCCCGGCGTGCCCGGTGGGGAGCAGCATGTGGGAGCCATGGACGCCTATCACGACGTGGCTCCGGGCGTACCGCTCGCACCAGGCCCGCTCGATCGCCTCATCTGCCCTGGCGCTGCGCAGGTCGAGGATCCACTCCGGAAGTGCCCTTCCCCTTCCCATCCCCGCCACCGCGAAATCGAGCGACGGCAGGAGAGCGCGCAGGTGCTCCGCCATCGCGACGACCTGGTCGAGCGTGCGGTTCACCACAGGCGGCAGTCCCGCCAGTCTGCGGAGCCCTCGACCCGCGCGCGCTGCGAGGGACCTTCCGGGAGCGGGGCCCCACCCCCGGTCCTCCCGCCAGATGTAGGTGACAGTCGGACAGGATGCTCTCTCGGCCCACGCCCCCAGCGGGAACGGCGCCACCCGGGTGAAGCGCTCGATCCGGAAGTCCTCGGGATGCGGGTGCGAGAAGGCGAAGCTCAGGTGGCACTCACCCAGCGGCTCGAGGCGCCGCCGGATCTCGCTGGCAATCCAGTCGTTCCACTCCGCCCCCCGTGACAGCGGGAGATCGACCGTCCAGACCGTGGCCGCGCCCTCCGGAACCATCCAGCGGAGGAAGCGGGGCACCAGCAGAACAAGGTCGAACTCCTCCGGCCGGTCCAGGTAATACTGCGCGTTGAGCAGCTTCAGCAGCGCGTGGCCGTACACCCAGTCCAGGCAGTTCAGCAGGATCGGTCTACGCAGCGGCCGGAAGCGTTCTTCTTCGAAGCCTACCGGGGTGGAGACGCGCGCCGCGTACGAATCACGGAGATAATCCGCGAAGATCTTCAGCGTGTTCCCGTGGCGCACCTCTCCGGTCTCCCTGTCCAGCAGGACGGGGTGCGGGAGCCCATGCCCGGAGGGAAGATCGCCATAATACTGACGACCACACGTCTCGCAACGTAACTCGGCCAGCATCCGCATTCCCGGCATGTACCAGCCGGCGGCCTCCAGAGGTCGCCGGCAATGCGGGCAGCGGTGCTCGACCTGCGGAACGGGATGCAGTTGGAGCATGCTGAGCTACCGTCCTCCCCGGAGCCTGCTGAGTACCGCGGACACCGTGATCACCTTTCCGCAGGAGGCCGGAGGTGATAGCACCCCGTCCCGAACCCTTCCCGCAGTTCGCTCCCGAACTCGCGGCCGTGGATGTAACGCCGCTCCACGATCTCGAAGGGCGCGAACAACTCCTCCAGGTACGGTTCGGTGAATGCGCGGTGCGCGTTGAAGTAGGTGCGGTTGACGTCGTCCACCGGGATCGATAGGTAGAGATCCCCTCCGGGCGCCACGATTCGCTTGAGCTCGGCGATGGCCTTTTCGGTGCCGTGCCAGTCAAGAGGATCTCCATAGCGCCCGAGACCGATGTGCTCCACCACGCAGAGACTGGAGACGGAGGGCACCGACGCATCCGGGAATGGCATTTCCAGGATGGAGCCAGCCTGAAACTCCAGCCCCTCCAGGGGCAGATCCACCGGGCGGATATCCACCATGGTCACCGGCAGGACCTGGGAGAGCAGGGCCACGAACTTATGGTGCGACCCAACGTCCACGTGCCAGGGAGGGCGCCGCTCCAGGATCTTCCGGAATGCCCAGGCGTCCTGGTAGAAGTAGGTCGGCTCGATCTCCGTTACCGCGGTATCGTCGCCCAGACAGGGGAAGATATGCGGGAGGAGGTCCGGTTCGACGCCTTCAGGCGCCAGTTGCCGATAGCGGCAGTAGCTGGCCCAGAACCGCTTCCACGCGCGGGCATTGGTAGCGCCGGAGCGCATCCCCTGGCGCACGATCTCCCGGACTCCGTGCGCCATCCAAAGCGCCTCTCGAATCATCTGGTTACAGCAAGGCGCATGGAAAACGACGACGGCCGCTCGCTCGAGGGCACGAGATCTCGCCGGACCAGCCTGGACATCTGAAGACCTCCCACCGCGCTGCTAGGCTGGCTCGATCCGCCACGCGGCCGGCACAAGGCAGCATCCATGCGTATCCGGAGGCACCTCCCCCGTTCCGTAGAAATCCCCGTCGATCACCGTGACCGTCCCGGCATCGCTCACCGCATCCAGAAACTCTCCGTCGACGATCAGACTGCAGTCGAGTCGATACGACGAAGGAGGTAGTGGCAGACGCGGAATCCGGCACACGAATGCGCCGCTGGACGGAAGCTGCCCGAACCGATCGCCGGTGAGCCGGTTGTGCTGCAGGAAGACCGGGACGTCGTACTGCGTCCGCACCTGGAGACTCGCGATAACCCCGGGGTTGGTGAAGCCCGCTTCCGCTTCAAAGTGCAGGTACACGTCCACATCCGCGCCTGCGGAAACCACATCGATGGGATTACCCCGGGTATCCCGCACCTCGACCCCGACGATCCTGACCGCTCCCGTGCCGGTCCTGTCCCGGCGATCCCGCAGCGAATGCGTTACCGCCTCGGCCGATGCCCGCAGGTAGTGCCGGACCGCCTCGCTCTGCGTGCCGACGAACTGCACCCGTCCTCGCGAGAGTACCACACCTCGCTGACAGAGGTTCTCCACGGCGGCCATGTTGTGGCTGACGAAGAGGACCGTTCGCCCCTCGCGCGCGACCTCGCCCATCTTGCCCAGGCACTTCTTCTGGAACTGGGCGTCCCCCACGGCCAGGACCTCGTCCACGACGAGGATCTCGGGCTCGAGGAACGCCGCCACCGCGAAGGCAAGGCGCAGATACATCCCGCTCGAGTAGCGCTTCACGGGAGTGTCGATGTGCCGCTCCACCCCAGCGAACTCGACGATCTCGTCGAACTTCCGGCCGATGTAAGCGCGGTCCATCCCCAGGATGGACCCGTTCAGATACACGTTCTGGCGACCCGTGAGATCCGCATGGAAGCCGGTGCCGACCTCCAGAAGGGCACCGACGCGCCCGTACAACTCCGCATAGCCGGCAGTCGGCTCGGTGATCCTGGAAAGCACCTTGAGGAGCGTGCTCTTCCCCGCACCGTTCCGGCCGATGATCCCCAGCACCTCGCCGTGGTTCACCTCGAACGAGACGTCGCGAAGGGCCCAGAACACGTCCTCGCCGTCCTGGTCGTCGAACCGTGTGAGCCCTCGCAGCTCCCTCAGATTGCGCAGGGGTGCCTTGACCGCGTGGACGAGAGCGTCCCTGAGCGTATCGTGACGCCGAGAGGCGGTACCGATCCGGTATCGCTTCCCGAGACCCTCTACCCTGACTGCCACGTTGGACATCTGCGGCCTCGCCTCAGATCACATCGGCGAAGACACGCTCCGCTCGCCGGAAGTAATACACCCCGCTCACGAAGAGCAGTGCTCCGATACCCAGAGAGATACCGATGGTGGACCACGACACGGCACTCGTGCGCAGCAGCGCGGCACGGAACCCCTCGATGGCACCCGCCATGGGATTCAGCGCGTAGATGGATCGGTACCGCTCCGGAACGAGCGACATGGGGTACACGATCGGAGATGCGTACATCCACACCTGCACGAGAAACGGCGTGACGTACTTCACATCCCGATAGCGGAGATTGAGCGCCGCCAGCCAGCACCCCATCCCGGCGGCCGTCAACATCATCACGAGCAGCACGACGGGGAGGACCAGCGCCGATGCCGCAGGAACAGCGAGCCCAAAACCGAACATCACCAGCAGAAGGATGACGAGGGCGATGGCGAAGTCCACCAGGCCGGCCAGAACCGGAGTGAAGGGGATGACGAGCCGCGGAAAGTAGACCTTCGTGATGAGGTTGGTGTTCGAAACCAGGCTGTTGCTCGCACCCGAGAGCGCGGTGGAGAAATACGTCCACGGCACCAGCGCGGCGAGCGAGAAGACTGCGTAGGGAGCCCCGTCGGAGGGGATGTTCGCAAATCGGCCAAAGATGATGGTGAACACCAGCATGGTGAGCACCGGCTGGAGGACGGCCCAGCCCGCGCCCAGTACGGTCTGGGCGTACCGGATCTGGATGTCCCGCCACACCAGGAAGAAGAAGAGCCCCCGGTAGTTCCACAGCTCACGGACATCGAGCCCCGACCACCGCCCGGCTGGCGCGATCACCACGGTCGGATGGGCGAGCCCGGATCGAGATCGATCGGGCGATAGCGCGTGCAGCGGTGCGACAGTGGAGTCCAGACCAGAAGCCATGTCTAGCGTTCGAGGGTGTTCCTCACCGGACGGGATCAACCCCGCCCCGGAAGCAAAATCTCATGCGTGGTCACAAAAACATAAGCTGCCCCAATAGAGGGCAGCCAGAGAATATACCAAAGGACTGGAACGCTTTCAACCAGCGGAATTTATCCTACGCGCGAGGCCGTACGAGCCCCAGGCGCGCCGGGAACGCGGCGCCCTCGACCGCTTCCAGCCCCACACCGACCCGGTCGGAATCGACGCGTTGCTCCAGCATGAGGGAGTGTGTGTGCACCCGGGCTCCGGCGCGTTGCGGACCACAACGCTCCATCCACTCTTCGATCACCGGCGCGACGATCTGCGCCACGCGCTCCGCACCATAGAGCTGAGAGCCGGTGCGCGGATTGCACCAGATTCGGAGGACGTAGTCGTCGCCTTCCACGAAGTCGTGCCAGGTGACCGGATAATCCAGCTTCCAGGCCCTGGCCGCATGGCCGTCGAAAAGGACCAGCGGCCGGGAGCCGACCGCGCTCTCGCGGCAGACTTCCATGTGCAGGAACCCGAAGGCGGAGGCGTTGTCCTCCAGAATCGCGTTCACCTCCTCCAGGGTTTCCGCGAGCCGGACCACCTGCCCCAGATCCTGCGCGCAGATCTGGTCACGGATGATTCTCCGCACCCGCAACAGCCCCGACGCCAGGACGGAGCCCGCCTCCACGAACTCGTGGTACTGCAGACGGCGCAACCCGTAAACGAGCAGGAAGAGCGTAACCCCCGCGCCTGCCGCCGCCACCGACATCACCGCGGGCGGCGGAGCGAAGACGAAGGAGAGGCCGAGCATAGCGAGGACGCTCGCGGCCACGTACAGCACGATCACCGCGTTGCGGTGCGTAAGCCCCAGCGCCAGGAGGCGATGATGGATGTGGCGTCCGTCCGCCTGCGAGAGCGGGACACCGCGCAGCCAGCGCCGGAGGATGGCCAGCGTGGTGTCGAGCAGCGGGATAGCCAGCGCGAACACAGGCACCACCGCCAGGATCGCGGTCGCGCTCTTCTGCGATCCATAAACGGAAAGGACCGCGAGCATGAAGCCGATGAAAAGGCTTCCGGAGTCCCCGAGGAAGATACGCGCGGGGTTGAAGTTGTAGCGGAGGAATCCGAACAGCGCCCCCAGGAGGGCGACCGAGAGCAGGCTGACCTCGACGTTCCCGAGCGCGAGGGACACGGTCAGCGTGGTCAGCAGTGCCACCAGGGCGATCCCCGTGGCGAGCCCGTCCAGTCCGTCGATGAGGTTGAAGGCGTTGGTCACGCCCACGATCCAGAGGATCGTGAGCGGTAGCGAGAACCATCCAAGCGTGAGCTCGGTGGAGCCCACCCCCAGGATCTCGATACGAAACCCGTAGGCATATGCCACGGATGCAGCAACCAGCTGCGCTGCCAACTTCGCACCCGGCCGCAGCCCCCGGACGTCGTCCACGAGCCCCGTGGCAAAGATGATCCCCCCACCGAACAGAACTCCGTAGAAGAAGCTCCGCGGGCCGTTAAGAACCTCGATCCCGAAGAGCGCGGCGAGCGCGCTCAACAGAAGTCCCACCCCCATGGCAACAAAGACGGCGACACCTCCCACCCTGGGGATCGGCTCCGTATGGACCCGGCGATCCTCGTGAGGCGGGTCCAGCATCTCCCATGCGATAGCCGTGCGAATGACCAGCGGCGTCAGAATGGCGCCGGTAAGGAGGGCTACTACGAAGATGGCGATGTGCGCGAGCATCAGGCAAACGAGCGCGTGAAAGTCGATGGCCTCACGCCCCGGATTAGGGCCGAGACCGCGCGACAAGGCTGTTCGGGAGCCATTGCAACGCCCTCGCAGGGATCTGACGGGTAGTCAGAAACGGAAGAGAGACGGGCAGTTGTGACGAAGCTCATCGCCAGGGATCGTCCTCGGCAGTCACACCGAACGTTAGTGCAGCCGACTCGGTTCGGGAGCCAACACCCAGCTTCCCGTCCGGCTACGGGAAGCGCAGCAAGGCCGGTCCCACCGCCTACGCATGCATCATACCCTTCCATGATCTTCCACCTGCGCGCGGCGGCAGCCCGGCCTCCGCTCCCCCTTGATACGCAGCTATACAGAGTGTCCCACGAGAACACCGGATGGCGCAGAACGGGATTCGAGGAACCACTGAACCGTTTCCTGGAGGCCCTGACGGAAGTCCATTCGGGCCCTGAATCCGAAGCGCTCCCACGCTCGCGACGTATCCAGGCATCGCCTCGGCTGCCCGTCCGGTTTGGTCACGTCGTATACCAACCGCCCCTCAAATCCTACTACCTCAGCGATCAACTCCGCGAGTTCACGGATCCGGATCTCGCGCCCCGTCCCAAGGTTCACCGGCTCCGCTTCGTCGTAGTGCTCCGCAGCAAGGAGAACGCCACGGGCACAGTCGTCCACGTACAGGAACTCCCGGGAGGCATTCCCCGTTCCCCACAGCACCACCTCCTCCGCGCCGGTCTCCTTCGCCTCCACCATCTTGCGGATGAGTGCGGGGATCACATGGCTACTATGCGGATCGAAGTTGTCCCGTGGACCGTAGAGGTTCACCGGCAGCAGGTAGATACCACGGAGACCGTACTGCTCCCGATACGCCTGCAACTGCACCAGCAGCGCCTTCTTGGCGATCCCGTACGGAGCGTTCGTCTCTTCCGGGTACCCGCTCCAGAGGTCCTCCTCTCGGAAGGGGACCGGGGTGAACTTGGGGTAGGCGCAGATCGTGCCCAGCTGCACGAACTTCTCCACCCCGGCGAGACGAGCCTCCTCGATGAGGAGGGCGCCCATGACCACGTTGGCGTAGAAGAAGCGTCCCGGGTTGTCCCGATTGGCACCGATGCCGCCGACCTCGGCAGCGAGGTGCAGCACCAGGTCGGGGCGGGCGTTGCGAAGGAGACGGCGGACGTCCGCCTGCTCAGTCAGGTCGTACTGGGTGCGACGCGGAATGACGAGGTGCTCCACCCCGAGATCACGCAACCGGTCGACGATATGCGAGCCGAGGAACCCTCCGCCCCCGGTCACCACCACCCGGCGTCCCTTCCAGAAAGCGGAGGTGGTGGTGCGCTCGCCCGCTTCGTTCAGAGGGGGTACAGTCTCAGTCAAGAAGCACTCTCCAGCACGTCGAACATGGAGACGCCCCCTCGGCTACGGCGCGCTCCTGAAATCATGGATTCTCAAGGGCTCAGCGGCGGGGAGAGTAGACTCTCGCCGTCGCCTGACAAACGTGAAGGGAGCTTGGCAGAGCCGGACGCTCTCCGTGCTACCTGCAAACCTCGCCCGCCGCCAGACAAGGGTGAAGATCATACAGGAAGAATGCCGCTTGCGCAATCCTGATCGATCCCGTCTCGAGCATCCGCCTGTGGTTTCTGCTCTCTCGTCCGGCACCCATCAGACGATCGGTCCGTCCAACCCGTCACAACGGCATGGAAACAGGCTGTACCGGCTCCCGCAGCTCTCCGGAGAGACCGACCACCCGCGCTGGCGCGGGGATGCCCCGCATCGCCCCACGTGTATCCACTATCAGGCGAGCACACTCCGCCAATTTTGCGTAATCTACCGTGGAATGGTCAGTGACGATGACGACGGCGTCGGCCCGATGCAGCTCCTCCTCGTCCAGCGCTACACTGTGCAGCGGCAGGTCTCGCAGCGGCGTGTGCCCGTCGTCTCGAATCTCCGGGCAATACGGATCGTGGTAGACCACCTCCGCTCCCTTCTCCTGCAGCAGCCGCATGATCTCCAGCGCGGGGCTCTCCCGCAGGTCGTCGATATCCCGCTTGTATGCCACCCCCAGGACCAGGATTCGGCTCCCCCGTACCGCCTTGGCCTCGTCGTTCAGCGCGTCCGCTACCTTGCGCACCACGAAGGCTGGCATCTCCGAGTTGATCTCGCTGGCCAGCTCGATCATCCGGGTCTTGAAAGCCAGGGTGCGCATCTTCCACGAGAGGTAGTGCGGGTCCAGCGGGATGCAGTGCCCCCCCAGCCCCGGCCCCGGCGTGAACTTCATGAAGCCGAAGGGCTTCGTCGCCGCCGCCTCGATCACCTCCCAGACGTCCACCCCCAGCTTGTCGCACGCCTGCGCCAGCTCGTTGGCCAGCGC
>DATAAL010000303.1:0-2993 GCA_036260145.1 Longimicrobiaceae bacterium
GATGCGCTGCATCACCGAGCCGCGTCCCCGCCCGGTCACCCCCAAGGAGCCGCCGTCGTAGGCGCGCCGGTAGCGCGCGTTGATCCGCGGGGCGACGGGCTCACCGCCGTCGTAGGCACGGGGCCACCGCCGCCGCGCCCGTCCGGTGGGGTGCCGCGGCTCCTGATACCCGCGTTCCCAGGGTGGGGGGGGGCGTCGACGTCTGGACTCCATTCGTACCTCCTGTCGCGTCCGGATCCGCGGCTTCGTGTGGGGCTAACCAGAATCAAGGAAACAGTTTGCGCAGCACGATACATGCCACCAAGCCACATGTTTCCCTGATCCGGGAAGGCGCTCCCGGGGGCGGGCGGATACTCCCGTTGCGGGGCGGGATCCGGCGGGGCATCTTCCCGTCGTGAGCCGCGCCTCCACACCCTCGATCCCGCCGTGCACGTGAGCCGAGCCGTTCCCTGCACACCCTCCGCCTCCCCGGAATCCGGACGGGTCCGTTGACGCGCCGTGCATGGACGCTGGTCGCCTTTCTCCTGGTGGTGGTTGCCGCCAGGCTGGGGAAGGAGGTGTACAACTGGATTGCGTACGCGGACGAGCGGGAGCGGCTGGTGGCGATGCGGACGCGCCTGGTGGACGCGGGGGTGGAGGTGCTGCAGAGCCGGGCCAGGCTGGACACCCTGCGCCAGGAGATCGACCGCGAGGATCGCGCGCTGGAGCAGGAGCGCCGTGCGCTGGATGCGTACGGGCGCAGGGCTCAGGGCAGGACGCTCCCCGCGCACCTGTACGCCGCCTACCGGGTGGAGCTGGACCGGTACAACCAGCACGTGGTCCGGCGCAACGAGCGCTTCCGGGAGTGGGAGAAGGTGATTGCCCAGAACCACGCCTCGGTGGACCGCTACAACGCCCTGGCCGACAGTGCGCGAGCCCTGGCCCGGGAGCTGGGGGATCCCTACTACCCGATCCCTACCCCGCTGGAGGCAGCGGAGGAGCGTGGGGTGGTGCGGGCGCAGCCCACGCGCCCGGGCAGTGCGGGAACACCTCCTGCGTTCAGGTAGGTGCAGCCTGCGCGGGATGCCCCCACGCCGGCCGGACCGGAACAGCGAGCGGGGGACATGGGGAGACGATCCACCGCGGTGTGGCGGCGCGTGGGGACGCCGGAGGAGGGGTTCACCTATCTGCGGGCGGACGGGAAGCCGCTGACCAGCAAGGCGGCGCTCGGCCGCATCCGCGCCCTGGCCGTCCCCCCCGCCTGGACAGAGGTGGAGATCGCCGCCGACCCCCGGGCCAAGGTACAGGCCACCGGGATCGACTCGGCGGGCCGGAAGCAGTACCGCTACCATCCGGACTTCGTCAGCGGGGGGGCACGGAGGAAGTACCGCAAGCTGCTGGAGTACGCGCGGGCGCTCCCCCGGCTGCGGGAGGTCACCAACGAGCACCTCCGCCGGAAGGGGCTGGGCCGGGAGAAGGTGCTGGCCACCATCGTCCGGTTGATGACCCGCGGCTTCTTCCGGGTGGGGAGCGAGCGGTACGCGGTGGAGAACAGGACCTTCGGGATCACCACTCTCCGCAAGAGGCACCTGGAGATCCGCGGCAACGACCTGTACTTCCGCTACGTCGGGAAGAAATCCATCCACCAGCACCACGTGATCGCGGACACCCCGCTGGTGCGGATCATCCGGGAGATGACGAAGCTCCCCGGGCCGCGCCTCTTCCAGTACGTGGGCGAGGAGGGGAAGCCCCAGAAGGTGACGGCGCAGGACGTCAATGCCTACATCAAGGAGATCCTGGGGGAGCGGTACACCTCCAAGGACATCCGCACCTGGGGAGGGACGGTGCGTCTGGCGACCATCCTGGCCGACCTGGGGCCGCCGAAGAGCGAAGCGGAGGCGAAGAAGAACGTGGTGCTGGCCTGCAAGCTGGTCTCCGCCGAGCTGGGGAACACCCCCGCGGTGTGCCGCTCCGCCTACGTCCACCCGGCGGTGCTGGAGAAGTACCAGACGGGGAATACCATAGAGCCGCTGATGCGCCAGGAGCCGCGCCCGGTGGAGGCCGAGTCGCCGGAGTACTACCCGGAGGAGGCGGCGCTGATGCGGTTCCTGGAGAAGTGGGGGTAGGCCCTCGGCCCCTATCTCCCCGGCCCCGCACCAGCGGGGGACACGCCCGGACCAGGCAGCTCGAAAGCAGGAGGTCAGGCACCCACAGGCTGTGTCTCCGCAGCTTCCCGCCCACCCACACGCCGCTCCGGGAGCGGGATCTCGTACAGGTAGTACATCTCCCCGACCCCCTCCCTCCGGAGCAGCGACAGGGAGACGTTGAACACCGGCACTCCTCCGGACGTGCTGCCGCGGAACGTCCCCGCGTGCGCGTGCCCGTGGAAGGCCACCGCGGCCTCGTACCGGTCCAGCGGCTCCGCCAGCCGGTCCGTACCCAGGAAGGGGAAGATGACCTCCGGCTCCCCCACCACGGTGTCGACCACCGGAGCGTAGTGCAGCACCACCACCCGCACCGGGGTGGCGAGCTTGCGCAGCGCCAGCTCCAGCTTCTTGACCTCCTCCAGCGTGCAGTCGACGAACGCCTTGGTGCCGCGCTCCCCGAAGGCGGTCAGCGTCCCCCGACCGAACCCGCCCATGAACCCCTTGGTCCCGGCGAACCCCACCGCGTCGTTGAGCTGGAAGGTATCGCCGTCCAGCACGTGGACTCCCCGCTCGCGGAGGATGGCGAGCGCCTCCGCGACCTGGCCCGCCTCGTGGTCGTGGTTCCCGAGCACCGCCACGATGGGGATCTTCACGTCGGCGAGCTCCCCCACCACCACCCGCATCTCCGCCGGCGTCCCCCACCGCGTCAGGTCGCCGCACAGCACCAGGATGTCCGCTTCCTCGTTGGCGCGCGCGAACAGGGGGCGATAGGCGCCCGCGTCCTGCTCCCCGCAGTGGAAGTCGCCCACCGCGGCGATGCGCACCGCGTGCCGCTCGTCCGTCTTCCTGCGGTGGGGCCGCTCCGCT
>DATAAL010000304.1:0-3644 GCA_036260145.1 Longimicrobiaceae bacterium
GGAGCCGTCCGAGGTGGGGATGACCGAGGCGGCGCTGGACCGGGCGGACGCGGCGATCCGGACGGCGGTGGAGGAGGGGGTGTTCCCGGGGGCGGCGCTGGTGGTGGGACGGAGGGGAGGGGTGGTGCGGATGCGGGGGTACGGGCGGCCGGGCCGCCCCGCGCCGGGCCCGGTGGACGGGGACGGGACGCTGTACGATCTCGCCTCGCTCACCAAGATCGCGGGGACCACGGCCGCGGTCATGGCGCTGGTGGAGGACGGAAGGCTGCGGCTGGACGCCCCGGTGCGGCGCTACGTCCCGGGCTTCACCGGACGGTGGAAGCAGCGGGTCACCGTACGGCACCTCCTGTCCCACACCGCGGGGCTCCCCGCGGGGGAGTGGCTGTACGGGAGCGCCCGCTCCCCGGAGGGAGCGCTGCGGAAGACGCTAGAGGTCCCGCTCCTCCGCCCCCCCGGCGAGCGCATGGAGTACAGCGACCTGGGGTTCATCCTCCTGGCGGAGGTGGCCGAGCGGGCCGCGGGGGAGCCGCTGGACCGCTACCTGGCCCGGAAGGTGTACGCGCCGCTGGGGATGAGCTCCACCATGTATCTCCCTCCCCGGGTCTCCTGGCCGGAGACGGCGCCCACCGCCCTGGACTCGGAGCGGGACTACGTCCTCTGGGGGGTGGTGCACGACGCCAACGCCTTCCGCCTGGGGGGGATCACGGGGCACGCCGGGCTCTTCTCCACCGCCCGGGACCTCGCCGTGTTCGCGCAGACCATGCTGAATGGCGGGAGCTACGGGACGCGCCGCATCTACTCCCCGGAGACGGTGCGGAGGTTCAGCCAGACCCGGACGATGCCCGGCCGGCGCGCCCTGGGATGGGACACTCCCGCGCTGCGCAGCTCCGCCGGGAGCTACTTCTCTCCCCGCTCCTACGGGCACACCGGCTTCACCGGTACCTCCCTTTGGATCGACCCGGAGCGGGACGTGTTCGTGGTGCTCCTGGCGAACCGCACCTACGATAGGGCCTCGCAGCGGGCGATGCTGGAGGTCCGCGAGCGGGTGCACGATGCCGTGGCCCGCGCGGTGAGCGACGTGGCCCTCCGCCCCAGGCCCGGCTCGCCGGTGGCGATCGAGGAAGCGAGGCGGGCGAAGCTGGAGCGGGAGAGGAGAGCACGACTGGAGCGCGAGCGAGCCAGGCAGCGGGCGCGAGACCGGGCGCAGCGGGGGCGACGGCCGTCGGGACGGCGGCGGGGGTAGAACTGCTTTGCTGCAGCATGGTTTGAGCGTGCCCCCCGCTGACACGGGGGAGGGTGGCGCGCAGCGCCGGGTGGGGGCGGTCGTCGCCGTGCACCCCCTTCCCTCGCTTGCGGGGGAAGGGGGCCGGGGGATGGGGGGCCACTTCCAAGCAAGAAGGGCGGAGGACCTGTGAGAGTCCCCCGCCCCTCCTGTGACCGTCAGCCGAAGGGAGCGCCTACTCCTCTTCCAGCTCCGTCAGGGTGCCTTCCAGATAGCCCTCCACTTTCTCCAGCTCCTCGACCACGCCCACCAGGGAGGCGTCCTCGATCACCACACCGTCGCCCGTGCCGTCCGGCGACACCAAGCTCCGGGTGCGCTCCGGAAGCTGGTCCTCCCGGGCGATCCTCGCCACGTCCATCACCACGTCCCCGGCACTCAGGTTGATCAGCCGCACCCCCTGCGTGTTCCGGCCGATGACCCGGATCCCGTCCACCGACTGCCGGTTGACGATCCCCTCGCGAGTGATGACCATCAACTCGTCGCCGGGGACCACCTCCTTGATCGCCACCACCTTCCCGGTCTTCTCGGTGGTGCGGACGTTGATCACGCCCTTCCCGCCGCGCCGCTGCAGCCGGTACTCCTCGATCCCGGTGCGCTTCCCCATCCCCCGCTCGGTGACCACCAGGAGCGTGGTCCCGGGCTTCAGTACCACCATCCCGATCACCTCGTCGTCCTCCATCAGGGTGATCCCGCGCACCCCGGTGGTCGCGCGCCCCATCTCGCGCACGTCCGTCTCGTGGAAGCGGATCGCCAGCCCTCCGCGGGTCGCCAGCACCACATCGCACCCGCCGTCGGCGAGCTGCACCGAGATCAGCTCGTCGTCGGGGAGGATGTTGATGGCGTTGATCCCCACCACGCGCGGGTTCCCATACGCGGCGAGCGCCGTCTTCTTCACCACCCCCTTGCGGGTGGCGAAGATCAGCGACCGGTCGTGCGCGAACTCACGCACCGGGACCAGCGACGCGATCTTCTCGTCCGGGCGGATATTGATCAGGTTGACGATCGGCTTCCCGCGGCTATTGCGCGACCCCTGCGGGATCTCGTGCACCTTGAGCCAGTAGCACTGCCCGTTCTGCGTGAAGAACATCACGTAGTCGTGCGTGCTCGCCAGGAAGATCTGCTCGACCCAGTCCTCCTCCTTGGTCTGCATCCCCGAGATCCCCCGCCCGCCGCGCGCCTGGGCGCGGTAGGTGTCGGCCGGGACGCGCTTGATATAGCCGGCGTGCGAGACGGTGATCACCATCTCCTCGTCGGCGATCAGGTCCTCGATGGAGAAGCTCCCGGTGGCACCGACGATCTCCGTGCGCCGCTCGTCGCCGTACCTGTCCGCGACCTCACGCAGGTCCTCCTTGAGGATCGTCAGCCGCCGCTCCTGGTTCTCCAGGATGTCGCGCAGGTCGGCGATGGTGGCGCGGATCTCCGCCAGCTCCGCCTCCAGCTGCTCGATCTCCAGCCCGGTGAGCTTGGCCAGACGCATGTTGAGGATGGCGTCCGTCTGGCGCTCGGAGAGCCCGAAGCGCTGGCGGAGGCTCTCCCCGGCCTCGGAGCTGGTCTCGGAGCCGCGGATGATCCGGATCACCTCGTCGATGTTGTCGACGGCGATCTTGAGACCCTCCAGGATGTGCTCCCGCTCCAGCGCCTTCGCCAGCTCGAACTGCGTCCTGCGGACCAGCACCACGTGACGGTGCTCCACGTAGTGGTGGAGCATCTCCCGGAGGCTCAGGATCTTCGGGACGCCGCCCACCAGGGCGAGCATGATCACCCCGAAGGTGCTCTGCATCTGCGTGTGCTTGTACAGCAGGTTGAGCACGATGTGGGGGATGGCATCGCGCTTCAGGTCGACGACGATACGCATCCCGTCCCGGTCGGACTCGTCGCGCAGGTCGGCGATCCCCTCCACCTTCTTGTCGCGCGCCAGCTCGGCGATCTGCTCGATCAGGCGCGACTTGTTGACCATGAAGGGGATCTCGTTGATGACGATGCGCTCCCCTTTGCCGCCCTCGCGCTCCTCGATGGTCGCGCGCGCGCGCATGAGCACGCGCCCGCGACCGCTCTCGTACGCCTCACGGATCCCGTCACGCCCGTAGATGAGCCCGCCCGTGGGGAAGTCCGGCCCCTTCACGAAGGCGTGCAGCTCGTCGATCCCGGCGTCGGGGTGGTCGATCAGGTGGATACAGGCGTCGGCCACCTCGCGCAGGTTGTGCGGCGGGATGTTCGTCGCCATCCCCACGGCGATCCCGCTGCTCCCGTTCACCAGCAGGTTCGGTATCCGCCCCGGCAGCACCCTCGGCTCCTGCAGCCGATCATCGAAGTTCGGCGCGAAGTCCACCGTCTCCTTGTCGATGTCCGCCAGCATCTCGGT
>DATAAL010000305.1:0-1723 GCA_036260145.1 Longimicrobiaceae bacterium
AAGCACCTCGCCCCCGCCGGCCGCCTTGGGGTTGGGGTCGGACGCTGCAAAAACCACGCGCCGTGCTCCGGCCGCGAGGATCGCGTCGGTGCACGGCGGCGTCTTCCCGTGGTGGGAGCAGGGCTCCAGCGTCACGTACACGGTGGACCCGCGGGCGGCCTCCCCCGCGGCGCGCAGCGCTTCCACCTCGGCGTGCGGCCGGCCGTACTCGGTGTGGAACCCCTCCCCCACCACCTCCCCGTCCCGCACCACCACCGCCCCCACCAGTGGGTTCGGGGCCACCCGCCCCCAGCCGCGCGCGGCGAGCTCCAGCGCCCGCCGCATGAACACGGAGTCCGCGGGTGTGGGCGCCCCCGCGTACACCGCGCTACAGCGCCAGCCGGAGCCCGATGCTCCCGAAGAAGGTCCCGTCCTTCGGATCGAACTCGCTGGCGAGGTTCCGGAAGCTCGGGAGAGGCTCCTCCCCCTGCAGCCACCCCACCTCCACGGCGACGGTGGCGAGGAGGAGGGAGAAGGAGCCGTCCACGAACCCCGACCAGCGGTCGTTGTCCAGCTCCATGCCACGGAAGCGCGCGAAGCAGCCCGGGCTTTCCGCCACCGGGCAGGCGGTGCGCAACCCGAAGCCGACGTCGCTGCCGAAGCGGTCGTACCCTACTCCGGCGGTGACCCCGACCCCCAGGAGGCGCTTGCTTACTGCGCCGCGCGCGCTCCAGTCGGTAAGGTCCACCTCGAACTCACCCGGGTCGCCCCCGCCCTGGCAGAGCCCCGCCTGCACCACGTATCCGTTGCGCTCCTCCGTGACCCCGCCCAGCCCGGTCTGCTCACACACGTTGCCGTAGGCGAGCCGTCCCAGGCTCCGGTACATCAGAGACACCGAGATCCCCGGCATGGTGAAGCTCTCGCGCAGGATTCCGACACGCGCCCCGAGGCCGTAGGCGAACTCGGGGACGCTGCCGTCGCTGAACCCCTCCACGTCGAAGGTGGAGAGGGGGAGCCAGGTGGCGCTCCCCAGGAGGTCCACCGCGCCGAAGCCGCCCACGGTGGGTGCCAGGCTCACCCCCGGATACACCCCCACCGAGACGGTCCCGGACAGGGCGGGCGCGGGGATTCCGGCGACGTCGTTGAGCCGCTGCACCGCGCTCCCGGAGCTCTCGGCCAGGATGTCGGGGAGGCGGATGAAGACCAGGTTGGCCTTGGCGGTGGCGCTGACCCGCGGGAGGACGCCGAGGCGGATCCCGCCGGTGCTCGCCGTCCCCAGCGTGGGGTTCCCCCCCGCAAGGAGGATCCCTAGCTGCGGCTGGGCGGATTCCACCGCCTGCGCCACGATGATGCAGTTCCCGCGCTCCGGCGACGGTACCCGCGGGTCGTTGCAGGGGGCAGCGAGTCCCTCCTCCTGCGCCAGCACGGGCATCGCAGAAAGCCCCACCGCCGCGGCGAGCACACCCAGACGCCTCATCGTTCCTCCCGGCCTCAGGACAGGATCACCCTGCGGTCCCCCGGCACGATCTCGCCGGCGACCCAGGCATCTTCCCCCGCACCGCGCAATTCCTCCACCACCGCGTCCGCCCGGTCGCACGGCACCACCGCGACCATCCCGATCCCCATGTTGAAGGCGCGGTACATCTCGCCCTCCTCCACCCCGCCCTCCCGCTGGAGGACACGGAACACGTTCGGCACCTCCCACGAGCCCCGCTCGAAGCGCGCCTCCACCCCCCGGGGGTGG
>DATAAL010000306.1:0-14420 GCA_036260145.1 Longimicrobiaceae bacterium
GCCTCGTTGCCCAGCGGCGTCAGCGCCTTCACCTCCGCCGTCCATGTCCCCGGCGTCGGATTGTTCGCCACCACCACCAGCCGCGTCGTCCCGTAGATGGCGAAGTACACGTCGAAGCCCACGTAGCGGTTCCCGTTCGGATCGTAGACGTCCAGCAGCAGCGGGTTCCCCGCGTTCCCGTACGCCGGCAGATCCACCCCGTTGAAGCGGATGTCCACCTCGATCCGGTCCGTCCCCGGCGCCACCTGGAAGCTGTGCTTGTACGCCCCCGGCAGCGACGCCGGGCTGTAGTCGAAGGTCCGCTCGAAGAGCACGCTCGCCTGCACTCGTCCCAGCACCTCGTACCCCTGCAGCGGCTTCCCGAACGGGGTGGAGAGCTCGAACGCCTTCTGCACCGCCGCGTACGCATTGGCGTACCCCGCCCCCACCTCGAACGACCGGTACGGCGCCGACGGCAGCGCATCGGGCATCTTGGTGGCCGTCTCCTTCAGGATCTGCTTCACCTCGGCCGGGGTGAGCAGCGGGTTGGCCTCCAGCATCAGCGCCACGATCCCCGCCACGTGCGGCGTGGACATGGAGGTGCCCTCCATCATCGTGTAGTACGGGTTGTCCGCCTCCGGCACGCCGTCCGACACGCTCGCCTTGGCCGAGACGATGTCCACCCCCGGCGCCGTGATGGTCGGCTCGTCCAGCCAGGTGATCACCTCGCCCGAGGCCGAGGTGACCGTCTTCGGCCCGCCCGGCGTGCCGCGGGAGGAGAAGTCGGCCAGGGTGCCGTCCTTGTTCCCCGCCGCCACCGAGATCACCCACGGCGCCTTGGCGTAGGGGTTGTGCGTGTCCGGGGCCGAGCCGCTGTTCCCGGCTGCGAAGAGGACCACCATGTTGCGCTGCTCCGCGGCGATGCGGGAGGCGACGTTGACCGGGTGGTCCGGGTTGAACCCGCCGGCGGAGCCCCAGGAGTTGGTGATGATGCGGATGCCGTAGCGGCCCTGGTTGGCCAGCGCGTAGTCGAAGCCGCCGACGGAGTTCAGCACGAAGATCGTCGCCCCCGAGCCGAAGCCGACCAGGCTGGCTCCCGGGGCAACCCCGGCCTGCTTGCCGGCCGAGGCCTGCCCGGTGCCGCCGACGGTGCCGGCGACGTGGGTGCCGTGGCCGCTGCCGCCGTTGTCGGAGTTCGGCTGGTCCTCGGCGACGATGAAGGGCTGGAAGCCGGTGGCCGCCAGGTCCCGGTAGTCGATGGGACCCCAGACGTTCTGCACCACGTTCTTGCCCAGCTTCAGGTCCGGGTGCATGGCGTCGATGCCGCTGTCGTTGATCAGCACACCCACGCCCTTGCCGGTCACGGGCAGCCCGCGGTTCAGCCGGGTGATGGCGGCGTCGGCGCGCAGGCGCTGCACACCGGTGAGCTGGGTGGCCTCGTGGTTGAAGTACTGCAGCTGCTTGTTGTGGAAGACCGAGCGGACGCGCGGGCTGGCCGCCAGGGCGCTGACCTGCTCCAGGGTGGCGACGGTACCCACCATAGGCAGAGCGCGGAAGGTGACCCCGCCGGGGATCCCCACCGCCTTGAGCACCTCCAGGTCGGGTGCCGAGGGAGCGGAGCTCCCGTGGAAGGTGACGATCACCTCGGCGGTCCCACCGGCGGGAAGCCGGGAAAAGACGCTCTGCAGCTCGGGATCGACCCGCTGCGCCAGCGCACCCGCCGCCGTGAGCAGGGTGCAGGTGAATGCGAGGAGCATTCGCTTCAGGAGTAGCCTGGCCGACATCGTCATCCTCCGTGCGGGAAGGGGGGGAGTTCACCGATCCATGGCAGAGCACGGCACGTTCCAGGGGTGCCGTGATGCATATCCGTATGTGGTGAAGCAGTTTACACGAATCGGCACCGATCCTTCTCCCGGGATGTCGCCCTATTTTGGTGAAGCGAGATCCCCGGATCGGTGAAGTGTAGGGAAATGGGGCAGGGGATCGCTCCCCTGCCCCGTGCGGTCCGCCTACCGGAAGTACTGCGCGTGGTAGCGGGAGATTGCCACCGCCGCGTCCGCCCGGCTCACCGGCGCGCCGGCGTCCGCGGTCGGGTAGAAGTACGGCCTGAGCTCTGCCTGCACGGGCCCCTGCTCGATCCGCCAGAACACGCTGAGCATGTTGGAGTTGATGGCCGTGTGCGCGTAGCCGCGCAGCGCCGCCGGGATCCGGTCCTGGTCGGCGACCACGTATGTCTGCCCGTTGTAAGCCACCGTCACGTCCCCGCTGTGCCCGAGCGCCGCCGCCTCGCCGCCGATGCCGCGTACCAGCATCCTGGCCAGCTCGGCGCGGGTGATGGCGCCGCCGGGGTTGAACGACGTCCCGCTCCCCTCGATCACCCCGGCGTAGCGGAACTCGCGGTCGCGGAGCGCCGCTCCCTGGGTCGCAACCGCTTCCACGAACGGCTTGTCGGCCGCGGAGACGTCGCCGAAGGTGGAGCCGCCGTTGAAGGGGAGGTACTGCCGCACCGCTCCGAACTGGGTGAAGCTCCGGGCGAAGTCGCCCCGGGTGATCGCCTGGTCCGGGCAGAACGAGCTGGTCGCGCACAGCCCCAGGAAGCCGTTGGTCAGCGCCCACTCGATGGAGCCCCGGTCCGCGTGGCCCTGGAGGTCCCCGATGGCAGGGGTCTCGAAGGTGTAGGTGCGGACCTGCTCCCGGACGCGGTCCGGCGCGGCCGCGGCGTTCCCCTGCGTGCCGAACAGGGTGAACATCTTGGTCTCCATGGTCCACGTCCCCGGGATCGGGTTCGGCACCACCACCACCAGCCGCGTCGTCTCGTAGATGGCGAAGAGGAGGTCGTAGGTGTAGTACCGGTTCCGGTTCGGGTCGAACACGTCCAGCGTCAGCGAGTTGGCCGCGTTCCCCCAGACCGGGACCTCGATCCCGTCGAAGCTGATCTCGACCTCCAGGCGGTCCGCCCCGGGCTCCACCGTGAAGGTGCGCTTGTAGGTGCCGGCGGGAGCCAGCGGGCTGAAGTCGAAGGTGTGGTCCCGAAGCACCCGCAGGTCGGCCCGGCCCAGCACCTCGTACCCCTGCAGCGGCTTGCCGAAGGGGGTCGCCAGGTCGAAGGACTTCTGCACCGCCGCGAAAGCATTCACGTAGCCGGCACCCACCTCGAACGACTTGTACTCCCGCCCCGGGAGCGCGTTGGGCATGTGGGTGGCAGTTTCCTTCAGGATCTGCTTCACCTCCGAGGGCGTGAGCAGCGGGTTAGCCTCCAGCATCAGCGCCACGATCCCCGCCACGTGCGGGGCCGCCATGGAGGTGCCGCTCATGGTGGCGTAGAAGGGGTCGGTGCCCCCACCCAGGACGCCGACGGAAGCCCGGACCGAAAGAATGCTGGTGCCGGGGGCGGTGACGGTGGGCTCATCCAGCCAGGTGATTACCTCGCCGTTGGCCGCCGTCACCGTCCTGGGGCCGCCGGGGGTGCCCTTCGAGGACGTTGCCGAGAGCTTGCCGTCCTTGGTGCCGTTGGCCACCGAGATCACCCAAGGAGCCTTGGCGTACGGATTGTGCGAGTTCGGATAGGTGCCGTTCCCCGCCGAGAAGACGACCACTACGTTGCGATCCTCCGCGGCGATCCGGGACGCCACGTTCACCGGGTGGTCCGGGTTGAAGTCGCCGCTGGAGCCCCAGGAGTTGTTCATCACCCGGATCCCGTAACGGGCCTGGTTCACCAGCAGGTAGTCGAAGCTCCCCACCGCGTTCAGCACGAAGATGGTGGCGCCGGAGCCATAGCCGACGATGTTGGCCCCGCTGGCCACGCCCGCCTGCTTCCCGGCCGAGGCCTGTCCGGTGCCACCCGCGGTCCCCGCCACGTGCGTGCCGTGTCCACTCCCGCCGTTATCGGTGTTCGGCTGGTCCTCCACCACCACGACGGGTCGGAAGCCGGTCTCGTCGTAGACCAGGTCCTTGTTGATGGGGGCCCAGACGTTCTGGATGACGTTCTTGCCGAGCTTCAGGTCCGGGTGCGTGGCGTCGATCCCGGAGTCGGCGATGTAGAGCCCCACGCCCCTCCCGGTAACGGGGAGCCCCCGGTTCATCCGGGTGAGGGTGGCGTTGGCGCGGAGCCGGTCCACCCCGGTGAGCTGGCGCGCGTCGTAGTTGTAGTACTCCAGCCGCTTGTTGTAGAAGACGGAGCGGACGCGCGGGCTGGAGGCCAGTGCGTTCACCTGCTCCAGCGTGGCCACGGCGCCTACCATCGGAAGGCTCCGGAAGGTGATCCCGCCGTTGATCCCGACGGCCCGGAGCACGTCCAGGTCCGCGGCGCCGGGGGCGCTGTTCCCGTGGAAGGTGACGATCACCTCCGCGGTCCCGCCGGCCGACGCCGTGAGGGCGTCCCTGAGCTCGGAGTCGATGACCGCCTGCGCGAGCGCGCCCGTGGCGGAAAGGAGAGAGGCAGCCGCGAAGAGCAACAACCGAAGCGTGGAACGGAGCATGACTTCCCCCGAAGATGAAAGGGAGGGGTTTGCGAGCGTGAGCTCACGGATAGTCGGCACAAGTGCACGTGGTGGTCCCCGATCGCACTTTGTGGTATGTCGTTGATACTGGACCACTTAGCTCCAGAACAGACGGTAGGCGAGGTCCCTGCCTTCACCGTTTTGGGGCAGGCGAGGACAGGTGCTTCATCAATTCAAGGCAGGGGAGGGTGGAGATTCCCGGTCCGGAACGCGAAACGGGGCAGGGGAAATCCCCTGCCCCGCGAGCCTGCCCCCGAGCGGAACCCCGCTTACTTGAAGAACTGCGTGTAGTAGCGGGAGATGGCCACCGCGGCGTCCGCCCGGGTCAGCCCGTTGCCGGGCCGGAAGTACGGCTTGAGCACCGGCTGCAGGTCGTAGGGACCCTGCTCCACGGTCCAGTAGACGTTGATCATGTTGGAGTTGATCGCCACGTGGACGTAGCCGCGGAGCGCCGCCGTGATCTGGCTCTGGTCGGCGATCACGTACTGCTGGCCGTTGTACAGGATGGTCACGTCGCCCGAGTGGTTGAGCGCCGCCGCCTCGCCACCCACCCCGCGAACCAGCATCTTGGCCAGCTCCGCGCGGTTGATCCCGCCCGAGGGGTTGAAGCTGCCGCCACTCCCCTCGATGACCCCGCCGTAGCGGAACTCCGGGTCGCGCAGCGCGGCGCCGCGGGCGGCGACCGCCTCCACGAAGGGCCTGTCGGCGGCGGAGACGTCACCGAAGGTGCTGGCGCCGCCGAAGGGGAGCGACTGCCGGATGGCGCCGAACTGGGTGAAGCCCCGGGCGAACTCGCTCCGGGTGATCGCCCGGTCCGGGCAGAAGGAGCCGGTGGCGCACAGACCCAGCCACCCGTTCACGAAGGCGAACTCGATGGCGCCCCGGGCGGGGTGGCCCTGCACGTCGGCGATGGCCGGCGCGTCCAGGAAGGTCAGGGTGCTCGACAGCCGGACGCGGTCCGGGAAGGCGGCGAAGTTGCCGGCCTCGTTGCCGAACGGCGTCAGCGCCTTGACCTCGGCCGTCCAGGTGCCCGGGATCGGGTTGCCGACGACCACCGACAGCCGGGTGGTGCCGTACAGGGCGAAGTAGGTGTCGAAGCCGACGTACCTGTTCCCGTTCGGGTCGTAGACGTCGAGCAGGAGCGGGTTGCCGGCATTACCCCAGAGCGGGAGGTCCATCCCGTTGAACTCGATGCGGACCTCCAGCATGCTGGAGCCCTGCGCCACCTGGAGGTCGCGCTTGTAGGTGCCCGGAAGCGAGAGCGGGGAGTAGTCGAAGGTCTCGTCGTGGATGACCTGGTCGCGGATCCGGTCCACCAGCCGCGGCACCTGCTGGGTCGCGCCGAAGGCCGTCTTCAGGTCGAAGGCCTTCTGCACCGCCGCGAAGGCGTTCGCGTACCCTCCACCCACCGCGAACGACTCGTAGCCCGGCATGCGGGTGGCAGTCTCCCGCAGGATCTGCTTCACCTCCGCGTAGGTGAGGAGGGGGTTGGCCTCCAGCATCAGCGTCGCGATCCCCGCCACGTGCGGGCTCGCCATGGAGGTGCCGCTCATCACCGTGTAGAAGGGATCCGTGCCCTCGCCCAGCACGCCGGTGCTGGCCCGCACCGAGAGGATATCCGTCCCCGGAGCCACCACGGTGGGCTCGTCCGGCCAGCTGTAGGTCCCCTTGGAGTCGGAGAAGGTGAGCGTGCGCCGCGTGCCGCGCGAGGAGGTCTCGGAGAGCGTGCCGTTCTTGAGCCCGTTCCCCACCGAGATCACCCAGGGCGCCCGGGCGTACGGGTTGTGCGTGTCCAGCCCCGATCCCTCGTTCCCGGCCGCGAACACCACCACCACGTTGCGGTCCTCGGCCGCGATCCGGGAGGCGACGTTCACCGGGTGGGCCGGGTTGAACTGGCCCGCGGAGCCCCAGGAGTTGTTCATCACCCGGATCCCGTAGCGGGCCTGGTTCACCAGCAGGTAGTCGAAGCTCCCCACCGCGTTCAGCACGAAGATGGCGGCGCCGGAGCCGTAGCCGACGATGTTGGCCCCGTTGGCTACGCCCGCCTGCTTCCCGGCGGAGGCCTGCCCGGTGCCGCCCGCGATCCCCGCCACGTGCGTCCCGTGCCCGCTCCCGCCGTTGTCCGTGTTCAGCTGGTCCTCCACCACGATCATCGGCTGGAACCCGGTCGCGCTGAGATTGCTACGGCTGATGGGGGCCCAGACGTTCTGCACCACGTTCTTGCCGAGCTTCAGGTCGGGGTGCGCGGCGTCGATCCCGGAATCGGCGATGTAGAGGCCCACGCCCCTCCCGGAAACGGGGAGCCCCCGGTTCATCCGGGTGAGGGTGGCGTTGGCGCGGAGCCGGTCCACCCCGGTGAGCTGGCGCGCGTCGTAGTTGTAGTACTCCAGCTGCTTGTTGTAGAAGACGGAGCGGACGCGCGGGCTGGAGGCCAGCGCGGTCACCTGCTCCAGCGTGGCCAGGGTGCCCACCATGGGGAGCGCCCGGAAGGTGAGGCCTCCGGCGATCCCGACGCCCTCGAGCACCTCCAGGTCCGCGGCGGAGGGGGCGCTGTTCCCGTGGAAGGTGACGATCACCTCCGCGGTCCCGCCCGCGGCGAGGTTCGAAAAGACGGTTTTCAGCTCGGGATCGATCACGGCCTGAGCCAGGGCAGGCGCTGCCGAGGACAGGAGGATCGCGAGCAGGAGGACGAGCCGCCTCCAGGCGGAACCGAATGCCATGTGTGTGCTCCTAGTGAAAGTCGAATGTCGGTTGGCCGGTGCGCTACGGGCTACGCAGAGTATGGTCCGGAACCCTTTAATGCAGGTAACTCGCTGTACTGCAATGGATTAGAAGGAAAAAGGCGCGGGTGCGACCACGCGCACCTGCACCTTTTTGGTGAAGCCGGAAATCCCAGCTTCACAATAATGGAGAGAGGCTACTTCCAGCTCACCACGTCCGAATCCTCACCCTCCCCTCCCTCCCTGCCGTCGGCCCCCAGGGAAAGGAGGTCGTACGCGCCGTGCTCTCCCGGGGAGCGGTAGACGTACGGGTTCCCCCAGGGATCGAGGGGGATCTCCTTCCTGGCGTAGGGCCCCTTCCACGCTCTCGGCTCGGGCGGAGCAGTGGGCCGCTCGCGAAGCGCGGCGAGTCCCTGCTCGGTGGTGGGATAGCGGCCGTTGTCCAGGCGATAGAGGTCGAGCTGAGTGGCGAACTGCTCGATCTGCGTGCGCGCGACCTGGGTACGGGACTCACCCACCCGTCCGAAGACCTGCGTCCCCACCACGCCGGCGAGGATCCCCAGGACGACGATCACCACGATGATCTCGATCAGCGTCATCCCCCTCTCGTCGGGACCGCGGATGCGGCGGGAGGGGTAATCCGGCTGAGCTGCGAGGCGGTCCATACGCATCCCCTGTCGGTTGAAACGGCACCGTGGACGGGACCGGAAAGAGCAAGGCCCGTTCCGCCGTCCTGGAATCTACGCGCGGTACCGACCGGCCGCACGGCCGCCCGGACCGCGGGTAGGAAGGCGCCGCTGCGCGGGGAGCACATTCCCCCGCCCTGGGGGTAGAGCTGGGGTTGCACCGCCTAGTGCGCCAAACCCACGGCGACCGCTCGCCCCGGAGCCGCAGGTGCTGCTGAAGCAGGCGAAGGGGCCGGCGGTGGGGATGGTGCGGGGGGTGGCGGCGGACTGGGACTCTCTTAGTGCCGGGACGGTGGAGTTCACTGGTGTTCCGGTCGATGCGGTTTCCACGCGGTCGCCAACCCCTCTTCCACGGGAGGTGACAGTGCTCCTGCTGCTGAAGAACCTCCTCTTCACGGTGCTCGTCCCGGGCACGGTGGCGGTCTACCTCCCGCTCCGCATCGCCGGTGGTGCCGGACTCTTCGGGCCGCACGGGCACGCCTGGGATCCCTGGCGGATCGCGGGCCTGCTCCCCCTCTCGGTCGGAGCCGCCGTCTACTTCTGGTGCCTGTGGGACTTCGCGGTGCATGGACGCGGCACACCCGCGCCGGTCGACGCCCCCCGGCATCTGGTGGTGCGCGGGCTGTACCGGTACGTCCGCAACCCCATGTACATCGGCGTGCTGCTGGTGATCGTGGGCTGGGCCGTGTGGTTCCGGTCGTGGAGCGTGTTCGTCTACGCGGTGGCGGCGGGCTCCTTCTTCCACCTGTTCGTGGTGCTCGTGGAGGAGCCGCTGCTGCGGCACAGGTTCGGCGAAGCGTACGAGAGCTACTGTGGGCAGGTGGGGAGATGGGTGCCGGGGCTCGGCCGCGGGAAAGGGGCCTGACCGGTGGTCCCCGGATCGGCCCTCCCCTCCATCCTGGAGGATGTCACCGCCGCTACCCGCCGCCCGCCAGCACCCGGTCGATCTCCCGCAGCTCCTCCCCCGACAGCGCCAGGTTGTCCAGCGCGGCCACGTTCTCCTCGATCTGCGAGACGCGGCTGGCGCCGACCAGCGCCGAGGTGACCGTCTCGTCCCGCAGCACCCAGGCGATGGCGAGCTGCGCCAGGCTCTGCCCGCGCGCGGCGGCGATCTCGTTCAGGCGGAGGAGCTGCGCGCGCCGCTCCGCGGTGATCTCCTCCCGCTTCAGGAAGCCGTGCGCCTTGGCCGCGCGCGAGTCCTCCGGCACCTCCCGCAGGTACTTGCCGCTGAGCAGCCCCTGCGCCAGCGGGGAGAAGGCGATGCACCCCACCCCCTCCTCGCGCAGCACGTCCAGGAGGCCGTCCTCCGGCCGGCGCTCGTACATGCTGTACTTGGGCTGGTGGATCACGAAGGGCGTGCGCAGCTCCCGGAGGATCCGGGCCGACTCGCGCGTCTGCTCGGCGCTGTAGTTGGAGACGCCCACGTACAGCGCCTTCCCCTGCCGCACCGCCTGGTCGAGCGCCAGCATGGTCTCCTCCAGCGGCGTCTCGGGGTCCGGGCGGTGGGAGTAGAAGATGTCCACGTAGTCGAGCCCCATGCGCGAGAGGCTCTGGTCCAGGCTGGCGAGGAGGTACTTGCGGGAGCCCCACTCGCCGTACGGCCCGGGCCACATGCGATAGCCGGCCTTGGTGGAGATGATCAGCTCGTCGCGATGACCCGCCAGGTCGCTCCGCAGGATGTGTCCGAAGTTCTCCTCCGCCGAGCCCGGGACCGGGCCGTAGTTGTTGGCCAGGTCGAAGTGGGTGATCCCCAGGTCGAAGGCCCTCAGCACGATGGAGCGACCCTCCTCGAAGGGATCGACGCTCCCGAAGTTGTGCCAGAGGCCCAGGGAGACGGCCGGGAGCCGGAGCCCACTCCGGCCGCAGCGGCGGTAGGTCATGCGGTCGTACCGGGAGGGGGAGATCATCTGCGCGCTTTCCGGAACGAGGCGAAGGATCGGCGGGATGGCCCCGCCCTTGCGGGGAAACCGGCCCCTGCAAGACGCGGGCGTAGCCGCGGGAAGCGCGTGTTGGACAACCAGGGGAGCGGTTCCATGAGCAACGTCAGACTGGCGATCGTCTACTACAGCACCTACGGCACCAACCACCAGATGGCCGAGGTGGCCGCCGAGGCCGCGCGCGAGGCCGGAGCGGAGGTGCGCCTCCGCAGGGTCCGGGAGACCGCTCCCCCGGAGGTGGTCCGGGCGCAGGAGGCGTGGTCGGCTCAGGCCGAGAAGACCGCCGGCATCCCCGAGGCGACCCCGGACGACCTGGTCTGGGCGAACGCGTTCCTGTTCAGCGTCCCCACCCGCTACGGGGGCGCGGCCAGCCAGATGCGCTCGTTCATCGACACGCTGGGGCCGATCTGGCAGCAGGGGCTGCTGGCGAACAAGACGGCGAGCGCCATGACCAGCGCGATGAACCCGCACGGCGGCCAGGAGACCACGCTCCAGACGCTGTACTACACCTTCATGCACTGGGGCTCGATCATCGTCACCCCGGGATACACGGACCCCGTCGTCTTCGCCAGCGGGGGGAACCCGTACGGGGTGAGCGTCACGGCCAAGGGTGGGCCCCTCAGCGACGAAGAGAAGGCTGCGATCCGTCACCAGGCCCGACGGCTGGTGGAGATCACGGAGAAGCTCTTCCGCTGAGCGGTATCATGCCCGCGGAGGCCGAGGCAACGTGTGTCCCGCTTCGAGTCGCGCTTCCAGCGGTGGCGTCCCACCCCGAAGCCCGGGTGGAGGGAGCGGAGCGCGCTGGAGGAGGTCGGCGGGACGCTGTACGACCTGGGGAGCCACCTCATCGACCAGGCGCTGGTGGCTCTTCGGTCCGGTGCACGGGGTGTACGTGGAGCTGGGCGGCCAGGCTGGGCGTGCGGACGCGGGATCTACGCGCCCGTCGTCGGCTTCCCCCGGCGCGGCAGGTAGACGGTGAAGGTGGTGCCCCGTGTCTCCGACGACTCCACCTCGATGCGTCCGCCGTGCGCGTGGACGATCCGCTCGGCGATGTAGAGCCCGAGGCCCAGGTTCCCGCTCGGCCCGTGCGGCGCGGCCTTCCGCGATCCGGGTCGTGCCTTCATCGGGTTGAAGATCCCGTCGAGCTGGTCCGGCGGGATCACCGAGCCGCGGTTGTGGACCCTGAGGGCGACCTGCTCGTCCTCCCCGTGGATCTCGACCGTGACGGTGGTGCCGCTAGAGCTGTACTCCACCGCGTTGCCGATCAGGTTGGTGAGCGCCTGGCTGATGCGCGCCGGATCCCATTCGCCGCGCTCCTCCCCACGGGTGTCCACCTGGATCGCGCACCCGGGGTACGCTGCGCGGATCTCGTCGATGACGTCCCGCACCACCCTTCCCAGGCTCACCTCCGTGCGCGAGAGCGGGATCCCTCCGCCCAGGCGGCTCCTGGTGAAGTCCAGGAGATCGCCCACCATGTGCGCCGATCGCGTGGCGCTGCTGGCGATTCTGGCCGTGAGCGTGCGGTGGGGCTCCTCCATCTCGTCCGTTTCGAGCATGAACTTCGCTGACGTGTAGATCGCCCCCAGAGGCGTCCGGAGATCGTGACCGAGGATCGCGAGGAACATCTCCTTGGCATATTCGACGTTCTGGTTGAATTCGGATATGGATTCCGCGAGCGACTGGTCGATGGCTTCGTTGAACCGTGTCAGGTCGTCTATGTCGGCAGCTTTCAGCTCACCCTGCTCCCGGGTCCAGAGCCGGAGCACGCTGGCCCGCAGTGCACGGTACTCGGCCACCATCTGGCCTATGGTGAACCCGCTTTCCGCTCGCCCCGCCCCATGCTCTCCGGCCGCGGTCACCAGAATGGACTCGGTGGCCGGCGCGTCCCCCTTCGACTTCGCGGATTGCTGGCCGCGGTCCTGCGGGGACACGAGGTCCGCGGCAATGACCGTGAGCATCTCGCTCGCGTGATCGCGAAGGGTCCTGGTGTCCATCGTGCCGCTGGCCGGCGCACAGGTGCGCGCAAATGTTTCCCATTCGGCGAGGATGTGCTCGCGGTTCGACAGGATGAAGTCGTGTAGTCGCATCCTACCCGTTGCCTTGCTGGAGGTGTTCACCCGGGCATGGCAGCCAGCAGGATCGCGGCCATCGCGTGCGACACGGGGGCACGCCCAAACCCGCAGTCAAAGAGCTGTTCCCCGTGCATCCGCTCACCGCACCGCCGGGTCGATTACGGTGAACCGCGCCACCTGGTCACCGACGAGTACCTCGAAGTCGCCCGGTTCCACCGCCGGGCGGCCGTCCAGCCCGATGAAGGCCAGCTCCTGGACGGGGACCTCGAAGGTGACGGTCCTGCGCTCCCCCGGCTGCAGCTCGATCTTCCGGAAGCCGCGCAGCCGCTTCACCGGGGGTGCCACCGAGGCGTACAGGTCGCGCACGTAGAGCTGCACCACCTCCTTTCCGGCCCGCGTCCCCGTGTTGGCGACGTCCACCGAGACCGTCAGCGCGCCGTACGGCCCCACACGCGGATCGGCCACGCGCAGCCCGCCGTACGCGAAGGTGGTGTAGGAGAGGCCGTGCCCGAAGCTCCACTGCGGGTCGAAGGTTCCTCCCGGCCCCTCCGCCCCTGCTGCCTCGGACCAGGCGTGGTCGTAGGTCAGGAGCGCGTTCGGGTGGCGCGGGTAGGTGAAGGGGAGCCTGCCGCTGGGGTTCACGTCGCCGAAGAGGACGTCGGCGATGGCCCCGGCGCCGAAGGGCCCTGGCTGGTACGCCATCAGCACCGCCCGCGCCGAGTCCACCGCTTCCCGCACGATCTGCGGCCGGGCCTCGATCAGCACCAGCACCACCGGGGTGCCCGTGGCCTGGATGGCCCGCACCAGCCGGAGCTGCGCGGCGGGGAGCTGCAGGTCGGTGATGTTCCCCGGGGTCTCCGCCTGGGGCGCCTCGGCCAGCGTCACCACGGCCACGTCCGCCCGCCGCGCCGCCTCCACCACCGCCGCCACATCTATCTCCGTGTCGTAGGTGGCGCCGGGGACGTAGGTCACCCGGTCCGCCCCGATCTCGGCCCGGAGCGCCTGCACCAGCGTCGGGATCCCCGCCGGGTACATCCTCGCGTTGGTGCCCTGCCAGGTGTAGCTCCACCCCCCGAAGAGCACGGGGACGTCGTCGGCCCCCGGGCCGGTCACCAGCACGCGGGCCTCCCGGGAGAGCGGGAGGAGGCCGCCCTCGTTCCTGAGCAGCGTCATCGACTCCTCGGCGGCCTGCCGGCTCACCGCCTGGTGCTCGGGGGTGCCGATGCGCCGGAGGGCCCGGGGGTCGGGGTAGCGGTTCTCGAAGAGGCCCAGGTCGAACTTGAGCTTCAGGATCCGCCGCACCGCCTCGTCGATGCGCGACTCCGGCACCGCACCCTCGCGCACCAGCTCCAGGAGGTGGGCCTGGAACGAGAGGTCGTAGGGGACCATGCTCATGTCGATCCCCGCGAGGACGGCGATGCGCACCGCCTCCTTGGGCGTGGCCGCTACCCGGTGGACCGTGTGCAGGCGGAGGATGTCCTGCCAGTCGCTGACCGCCACACCCGGGAAGCCGAGCCGCTCGCGGAGCAGCCCGGTGAGGATCTCCCGGCTGGCGTGCACCGGGACCCGGTTGATGTCGGCCGAGTTGATCATCACCGTGCTCAGCCCGGCGTCGATGGCGGCGCGGAAGGGGGGGACGTGGTACTCGTACAGCTCGCGGTCGGTGATCCAGGCGGGGGTGCGGTCCATCCCGCTGCGGGGGACGCCGTACCCCAGGAAGTGCTTCCCGGTGGCGGCCACGCGCACGGGGCTGGACAGGCTGTCGCCCTGCATCCCCTGCACGGCGGCCACCCCCATGGTCGCCGCCAGGAAGGGGTCCTCGCCGAAGGTCTCGTAGAAGCGCGGCCAGAGCGGCTGTCGTCCCAGGTCGAGCACCGGGGCGAAGTTCCAGGGGATCCCGCCGGCGCGGGTCTCCGCCGCGGTCACCTCCCCCTCCCGCCGCACCAGCTCGGGGTTCCAGGTGGCGGCCATCCCCAGGTTCTGCGGGAACAGGGTGGCTCCCACCATGTAGTTGTGGCCGTGCACGGCGTCGATCCCGTACAGCACGGGGATCTTCAGCCGCCTCCGCTCCGTCGCCGTCTGCACCGTGCGGATCAGCTCCTGCCACCGCTGCGGGGTGAGCGCCACGTCGTGGACGTTGAGGATGGAGCCGACGTTGTGGCGAACGATGACGTTTTCCAGCTTGTCCGGGTCCAGCACGACAACGGGTATGCTGTCGGTGGCCGGGCCCCGGGCGATGGCGGTCAGGGTGAGCTGGGTCATCTCGCCGACCTTCTCCTCCAGCGTCATCTGCGCCAGCAGCCGCTCGACGCGCGGGTCGCTCGCGGAGCGCGACTGCGCCTGCACCTCTGACATCGTCAGCGACAAGGCGAGAAGGACGGCCGCCGGCAGCACCCGGAGCCACCCCACGGGGGGCGGTGGCGCGCCGTCACCGTTCCTCCCGGCGGACGGCGGGAATGGGCGGGCGTCCGCCGCGGCCTCCTCCATGGGGGCTTCCCCGTACGAGATGGTCTCCATGATCTCCTGC
>DATAAL010000307.1:0-4752 GCA_036260145.1 Longimicrobiaceae bacterium
CACGACATGGTGTACGCCCCCATGTACGCCCCCCGCCGGGCCGGGGGGGCCATGTCCGCCACGTAGGTGGCCGACGTGGGGAAGAAGATCATCTCGCCGAAGGTCCAGATCAGCACCGTCGCCATCACCCCCCACGGCCCGGCCACCAGCGCCATCCCCCCGAACCCGGCGGCGACCAGCAGCGCTCCCAGCACCAGCGCGCGGCGGTACGGCCAGTGCGCCATGGCCAGGTTGAGCGGCACCTCCAGGAGGACGATCAGGAGGGTGTTGACCGCGAAGGTGAGTCCGTAGAACGACTCCCGCAGGCCGAGGTCGCGGACCAGGAAGAGCGGCAGGGCGGCCTCGTGCTGGAGGAACACCACCGCTATCAGGAAGACCCCCGTGAGGTAGACCAGCATCCGCCCGTCCCGCAGCACCCCGGCAGAGAGAGGAGGGGCGAGCACGGCCTCCGCCACGATGGTCGCCGCATCCGCAGCCTGCGCCCTGGGGCCCGTGCGCCACAGGGTGGCCGCGAGGATCGAGCCCGCGAGGAGCGAGGTGGTCCCGTCCACCATGAAGAGGAGGGGAAAGGAGGCTGTCGCCAGGAAGCCCCCCACCGCGGGGCCCACGCTCATCCCCAGGTTGACGGCCAGGCGGTTCAGCGCGATCGCCGCCTTGCGCTGCTCAGGAGCGATGGCCCCGGTGAGCGCCACCAGGCTCGCCGGGCGCACCGCCTCGGCCACCACCGCCAGGAGCACCGTCAGCGCCAGCACCGCCTCCGGCTCGTGGAGGAGCGGGTAGAGGAGGTAGAGGACGCCGGAGAGGAAGAGCGCCGTGCTCATCACCCGGAGCGCTCCGACGCGGTCGCACAGCCACCCCGCCAGGGGTGAGCTGACCAGACCCCCGACGCCATACGCCGTCATCACCAGCCCCGCGGACTTCGGGGAGTAGCCCAGGTGCTGGGTCAGGTACAGGACCAGGAAGGGGAGCGCCATGGTCCCCATCCGGTTGACCAGCGTGGCGCCGGAGACCACCCAGACCTCGGTGGGTAGGCCGCGGAGACCGCGCCAGGGATTCGGTATCTGCAGCAATTCCTTACCGCGGGTGGGGCGCGCTACCGCTTGAGCCGCTCCAGGTACTCCTTGCGGAACTTGGCCACTTTGGGGGCGATCACCACCCGGCAGTACGGCTGGTAGGAGTTCCGCCGGAAGTACTCCTGGTGGTACTCCTCCGCCGGGTAGAAGGCGGTGAACGGCACCACCTGGGTGACGATGGGGTCGTCCCACACCCCCTCCGCGTCCAGCTCGCGGATCACCTGCTCGGCCGTCTCCATCTGCTCCGGCGAGTGGTAGAATACGGCGGAGCGGTACTGCGTTCCCACGTCCCCGCCCTGCCGGTTCAGCGTGGTGGGGTCGTGGATGGTGAAGAAGACCTGGAGGATCTCCCGGAACGAGACCACCTCGGGGTCGAAGACCACCTGCACCACCTCGGCGTGCCCGGTGGTTCCGGAGCAGACCTGCTCGTAGGTGGGGCCGGGCACCGCGCCCCCCGAGTAGCCGGAGACCACGTCCTCCACCCCGCGCAGGTCGTCGAAGACGGCCTCCAGGCACCAGAAGCACCCTCCCCCCAGCGTGGCGACTTCCCTGTTCCGGTTCACGAGCGGCGGCTCCTCGGTTCGGCGGCCGGAGCCGCGGTCGGTCCCTTGCACTCACGCGGGAGGCGGGTGGCTGTATCCAAGCTAGGGGGTCAGCCGGGCAACGTCCACGGAAGGGGCGCGCCTACGCGCGGCCGGGCCATCTGAGGGGTTCGAACTGTTTTTGAACCGCTTGGTCGGGCAAGCCTCGCCCTACTCCTCCCCCTCCCGCCCCGGAGCGTTCAGCTTGTTGCGCAGCGTCCGCACGCTGATCCCCAGCAGCTCCGCGGCGCGCGTCCGGTTCCCCCCCGATACCTCCAGTGCCCGCCGGATCAGCACCCGCTCCGCCTCGCCCACGTCCAGCGAGTGCAGGACCACCATCCCGTCGGTATCGGCGGGCGCCTCTCGCACGGCGAGCGTCCCGGAAGCCACGGGGAGACGGTATCCCTGCGTCTCCGGGAGCGTCTGCGCCAGGCCGAAGCGCTGCCCCTCGAAGACGTAGGGCTGGAGGACCGGCTCCGGAGAGAGGATCACCGCGCGCTCCACCGCGTGCTGCAGCTCGCGGATGTTCCCCGGCCAGGGGTAGCGCTGCAGGAGCTCCAGCGCCGCCGGGGAGATCCCCTTGATCTCCTTGCCGAGCTCCGCCGCCGTCCGCATAGCGAAGCGGGAGGCCAGGACGGGAATGTCCTCCGGGCGGGCGCGGAGCGGAGGGATCTGGATGGGGATGGTGCTCAGGCGGAAGTACAGGTCCTGCCGGAAGCTCCCCACCGCCGCCTCGGCCGCCAGATCGCGGTTGGTGGTGGCGATGATCCGCACATCCACCCGGATGGGAGTGGTCCCCCCCACCCGCTCGAACTCCTGCTCCTGGAGCACGCGGAGGAGCTTGGCCTGGAGGTCCAGCCGCATCTCCGAGATCTCGTCCAGGAGGAGCGTTCCCCGGTGAGCGCGCTCGAACGCCCCCTCCACCCGCTTGACCGCACCGGTGAACGCGCCCCGCTCGTGCCCGAAGAGCGCACTCTCCACCAGCCCCTCGGGGAGCGCCGCGCAGTTCAGCTTGATGAACGGACGGTCGCGCCGGTCGCTCTGGTCGTGAATCGCCCGCGCGAACAACTCCTTCCCTGTTCCGCTCTCCCCCTGGAGGAGCACTGTGGCCCGCGTGGGCGCTGCCATAGTCACGGTCTGGAGGATCCGCCGGACCGCCGCGCTCTCCCCGATGATCTGGCGCTCACTGCGGAGCTCCGTCACCTCCCGGCGGAGCGCCTCGTTCTCCCGGCGGAGGCGCACGAACTCCAGCGCCTGGTCCACCGCCAGCCGGAGCTGCTCCGGACGTACCGGCTTGGTGATGTAGTCGATCGCCCCCGCCTTGATGGAGGCCACCGCGTGCTCGATGCTCGCGTACCCCGTGAGCATGATCAGCGGGACATCGTACCCTTCGCTCTGCAGGAGCGAAAGGAACTCCAGCCCCGTGAGGCCGGGCATCCGGTAGTCGGAGATGATCAGGTCCACCCCTCCGCGGGTCAGCACCTGGAGCGCCTCCGGGACGCTGCGTGCCCCGATGGGGGTGTGCCCGGCGCGCTCGAGCGTGTCCTGGAGGATCAGACCGACCGCGGGCTCGTCGTCGACGTGGAGGATGCTCGCCATGCAGCCGGAGAAGAAGGGGCGGAGGAGTACCGGACACGTTGAAAAATACGGCTCCCCCTCCCCGCCGAACAGTGACCCGCAGGGCAGGGTTCCATTCCGGAGTGTACTCCGGCCGAGGTGCCGCCGATACTCCAGCTTGGATGGAGACGGCGAGAAGATCCGGGCGCCGCCCCGTCAGGCACCCCGCAGCCACATACCCGCAAATCCACCATGGCCATGAGCCTCCCCCGCGCCGCGACCCGCGAGATTCCCTCCACTGCAGAAGAGGCACGGCGCCTCTTCGAGCGCCTCCGCAAGCTGGCCGTGGACGCCCTGGCAGCGGCAACCCAGGGTAACGAGCTCGCTCTTCGCCGCACGCTCGACGAGCGGGACCGGGTCGCGGAGCGGATCACCCTCGTGATCCGGGAGATCGAGCGCTACCCGTACGCCGGCTGGAGCATCGGAGGGGGTCCCTTCCTGGAGGACGAGATCGAGGAGATGGTCGGAGCCGCGCTGGCGGTACAGGAGGCGGATGACTTCCTGGCAGGGCGTCTGGTGGAGATCCGCACGGAGGTCGCCCGGGAGCTGGACCGGCTGGGGTACGAGGCGGTGCGCTGATGCGGTGGAGGTGCATCCACCGGCCGCTCAAGTTCCCCCGCTCCCTTGCCGATACCCTGGCGAAAGGAGGAAAGCCGATGCGAACGAACGACAGGAGCACCGACTCGATCCGGATCCCGACCGCCGCCCGGAAGACGGTGCGGATGGAGCTGCCGCCGGAACGGATTGCCGAGGTGCGCAGACGGATCCGGGAAGGTGTCTACAACTCCGCCGCGATGGCGGAAGAGGTGGCGTGGAGGATCCTGAAGCGCGGCGACCTGTGAGGCTCCCGGCCCGGCCCACCTCTCACCCCACCAATCCGTCTTGCCCTCGCGCCCCACGCGCTGCATCATTCCGCGCTGCGATCCCCGGCGGGCTCCCCGGAGCCCCCCGTGACTCCCCGCGCGAACCCGACCGCGAATGACCCGACACTGGCTGATGAAGAGCGAGCCGGAGGCATACTCCATCGGAGACCTCCGGCGGGACGGGAGCACCTTCTGGAACGGGGTCCGGAACTACCAGGCGCGCAACTTCATGCGGGACGGGATGCGTCCGGGAGACATGGTCCTCTTCTACCACAGCAGCACCGAGGTGCCCGGGGTGGCGGGGATCGCGCGGGTGTCCCGCGCCGGGTACCCGGACCACACCGCCCGTGACCCGCAGGGGGAGTACTACGATCCCCGGGCCAGCGACGAGGACCCCCGCTGGTACATGGTGGATATCGAGTTCGTGGAGGCGTTTCCGGAGGTTGTCCCCCTGGACACCCTTCGCCGCACCCCCGGCCTGGAGGAGATGCCGCTGGTCAACCGGAGCCGCCTCTCGGTGCAGCCGGTCACCCCGGAGGAATTCCGGATCATCCTGGGGCTGGCGCGGAAGCAGGAAGGTCCGAGGCAGGACCCGCCGTGAGCCCGGACGGCTGAGCC
>DATAAL010000308.1:0-8409 GCA_036260145.1 Longimicrobiaceae bacterium
CGACGCTTCGAGCGGGGCCGTGGCGTCGGGCACCAGGTAGGCCACCAGCCGCTTCTCGCCCGGCGCATCCTCCCGGGCCAGGACGACGGCCTCGCGCACCTCCGGATGCTCGGCCAGCCGCCCCTCGATCTCGCCCAGCTCGATCCGGAAGCCGCGCACCTTCACCTGGAAGTCCATCCGGCCCAGGTACTCGATGGCGCCGTCCGGCCGCCACCGCGCCCGGTCGCCGGTGCGGTACAGCCGCGCCCCCGGCTCGCCGCCGAACGCGTCGGCCACGAACCGCTCCGCCGTCTGCTCCGGGCGGCCCAGGTAGCCGCGCACGACTCCCGCGCCCCCGATGTAGAGCTCGCCCGCCACCCCCACCGGCACCGGCTCGCTCGCCGCGTCCAGGACGTAGACGCGCGTGTTCGCCAGCGGCCGCCCGACCGGCACCTGCCCGCCGAGGGCGGAATCGCCCCGGACCGCCTCGGACGTCGACCAGATGGTGGTCTCGGTGGGCCCGTACACGTTCCAGAGCCCGCCGACACGGCTCCGCAGCGCCGACGCCAGCTCCGCCGGGAGCGCCTCGCCGCCGCAGAGCGCGCGCATCTCCGGCGCGCCTTCCCACCCCGCGCTCACCAGCATCCGCCAGGTGGCGGGCGTGGCCTGCATCACCGTGGGCGCGTACGCCCGGATCGCCTCCGCCAGCGCCGCCGGGTCGGCGGCCCGCTCCCGCGGCAGAATGATGGTCCCCGCGCCGTGCAGGAGGGGGAGGAAGATCTCCAGCACGGAGATGTCGAAGGCGTATGTGGTCACCGCCAGCAGGCGATCCGCGGGCTTCATCCCCACGGTTTCCCGCATCGATTCGAGGAGGTTGACCACGCCGCGGTGCGGGACGGCGACGCCCTTGGGGCGGCCGGTGCTTCCGGAGGTGTAGATCACGTACGCCAGGTGCGCCGGCGTGAGCGCGCCGCGCTCCGGGTCCGTCGCGGGCCGGTCCGCCCACTCCGCGCCCTCCAGGTCGATCACCGGCGCCTCGACGCCCGCGAACAGCGCCTCCACCCCGTCCAGCGAGCGCTGCGTGAGCACGGCCGCGGGCGCGCTGTCGTGGAGGACGTAGCGCAGCCGCTCCGCCGGATACGACGGGTCGAGCGGCACGTAGGCGCCGCCGGCCTTCAGGACGCCGAGGAGGCCGACCACCATCTCCAGGCCGCGCCCGGCGCAGACGGCCACCCGCGCGTCGGGACCCACGCCCCGCTCCCGCAGATGGTGCGCGAGGCGGTTGGCGCGGTCATTCAGCTCCGCGTAGGTGAGACGCTCTCCTTCGAACGCCACCGCCTCGGCATCGGGCGTGCGCTCCACCTGGGCTTCGAACAGCTCGTGGATGCACCGGTCCGCCGGATACTCGGCCGCCGTCCGGTTCCACTCCTCCAGCACGAGCGCGCGCTCGGTCTCCGAGAGCAGCTCCAGCTGCGAGAGCCGCGCCTCCGGCCGGGCCGCGACCTGCTCCAGCACCCGCGCCAGGTGGCTGGCCATCCGCCGGGCAGTCCCCTCGTCGAAGAGGTCCGTGGCGTACTCCAGCCAGCCGGAGAGGCCGCGCGCGCTGGACCGTAGGATGAGGGTGAGGTCGAGGTGCGTGGACGTCGTCTGCCCGCCCGTGATCGTCTCCGGCCGGAGCCCCCCCGGGGCGGCGGCGGCGGGCGCGGGCTCCGGCCGCGGCCCGCCCGCGCCGGCGGGGGCGGGGGCGGGCGCCACCTCGTCCAGCAGGAACAGCACCTGGAAGAGCGCGGAGTGGCTGAGGCTGCGCTGCGGGCGCAGCTCCGCCACCACCCGCTCGAACGGCACCTCCTGGTGCTGGTACGCATCGAGCGCCGTCTCGCGCACACGTTCCACCACCTCGCGGAAGGTGGGGTCGCCGGAGAGGTCGGTGCGCAGCACCAGGGTGTTCACGAAGATCCCGATCAGCCCCTCGATCTCCCGGCGCGACCGCCCCGACATGGCGATCCCGACCGAGACGTCCAGCGTCCCGGCGTACCGGGCCAGCAGCACCTGGAAGGCGCCCAGGAGCACCATGTGCAGCGTCGCGCCCTGGGCGTTCGCCAGCGCGCGCAGGAGATCCAGCACCCCGAGCGGCGCCCCCACCGGCACCCGGGCGCCGCGAAAGGAGGGGACCCGCGCCCGCGGCCGGTCCGTCGGCAGTTCCAGCAGCTCCGGCGCGCCCCCGAGCTGACGCCTCCAGTACGCAAGGTGCCGCTCCTCCGCCGCCAGCGGCTGCGAGCGCTGCCAGGCGGCGTAGTCGGCGTACTGCACGGGGAGTGGCGTGAGGGGGGAGTCCCACCCCTCCCGGTACGCGTCGTACAGCACGCCGAGCTCGCGCAGGAACACCCCCAGGCTCCACGTGTCGCTGACGATGTGGTGCATCCCCACCAGCAGCACGTGATCGCCGGCATCCAGCCGCAGGAGCGAGGCGCGGAAGATCGGCCCGGCCGAAAGGTCGTATACGTGCGCCCGCTCGCGGGCGAGGCGCGCTTGCACCTGCGCCTCGCGTGCTTGGGGCGGAAGGCTGGAAAGGTCCTCCGCCGGGAGCGCGTAGCCGGTGAAGGGAGCGACCACCTGAACCGGGACGCCGTTCACCTCGTGAAAGGTGGTGCGGAGCGCGTCGTGCCGGCGTACGACCTCGGCGAGGGCGCGCTCCAGCACCGCCTCGTCGAGCGCGCCCGGGAGCCGCAGGGCGGTCACCAGGTTGTACGCCGTCAGGCCCGGGAACATCCGGTCGAGGAACCAGAGCCGCTCCTGAGCATGCGAGAGCGGCGCGTCGCCCGTCTGGGCGCGGGGGACGATGGGCGCCGCCTGGTAGCGGCCCCGCAGGCGGGCCTCGCGCAGCGCGCGCTTGGCCGAGGAAAGCTCGGGGAGCGATGTCTCTGTCATCTCGCCCTCACCAGACGGTTCGTCATATCACCTTTCTCCGGCCAGATGGAGGGCACCGTCCAGCCCCGCGAGGGCGGACTCGGCCTCCTCGTCGCTCATCTCCCCCAGCTCCAGGAGGATCGCCTCGTCGACCAGCGCGGCCAGCCCGGCGACGGTGGGAGCCTCGAAGATCGCGCGCAGGGGGAGATCCACCTGAAAGGTCTCGCGCACCCGGGCAAGGACCTGCAGCCCCAGGAGGGAGTGCCCACCCAGCTCGAAGAAGGAGTCGTGCGTCCCGATCTCCCGGATCCCCAGCAGCTCGCGAAAGATCCCGGCGAGGAGCTCCTCGGCCTCGCCGGTGGGCTCCAGGTACTCGTTCGCCAGCCTGGGGCGCGCGTGCAGCCCCTCCTGCGGAAGGGCGCGGCCGCCCTCGGCCGGGGCAGAGCCGGCCCGCCGCGGGGTCCGGAAGCGCTCCAGGCGTGCGTGCAGGTCCTGGGGCGAGACCACCACCCGCGGCTCCCCGGCCAGGGCGGCCAGCGTCTCGAACACCCGGACCCCGTCGCCGCGCGGGATCGCCCCCGCGGAGAGGGCCGCGGAGCTTCCTTCCTCCTCCCAGCGGTCCCAGCTCACGCTGGTCCAGCGCCGCCCCCGGGCCACGCAACGCTCGGCCCAGGCGTCGCCCAGCACGAACGCCGCGGTGGCCGCGGCCAGCCCCGACCCGCCGAACACCGAGAAGATCGAGTTCTGGAGGAGGAGGAAGTCGAGCGGGAGCCCCGCCGTGGCCTCCTCCAGCGCGGCCAGCTCGCGCGTCAGGCGGGCCAGCTCCAGCCCGGCCGCGGCGGAGCGTGCCTCGGCCAGCGGGGCGGAGTCGGCCCCCACGCCCTGGACGGCGTGGACCACGCCGTGCAGCACCCCGAACGCCTCCACGGCCGCCGCCACCGCGCCGCGCACCGCCGCGGGGTCGCCCGGATCGGCGCGGAGGAGGAGGGGCGCGCAGCCACGCGCCTCGGCGGCGATGATCCCCCGGATCGTCTGGCCGGCAGCGCCCCCGCCCCCAGGGGAGGCGAGGACGGCGTCCCACGCCTCGCGCACGGGGAAGGAGGGGTGCACCATCACGGCCAGGCGCGCCCCCACGCCCGCCAGGTGCTCGGCCAGCACCCCGGTGCCCGCGGGCATCCCCCCGGAGACGAGGTAGGCGCCCCCGGGGCGGAAGGACGCGGCGCCCGCGCCAGGGGGCGCCGCCTCGTAGCCCAGCACCCAGCGCCGCGGACCCCGGAGCGCCACGGCGGTATCCGCGGCGTCGGCGGCGGCCTCGGCCAGGAGCTGCTCCACCAGGCGCTCGTCGCCGGGGGCGCCGGGGCGTACGTCCACCGTGCGGCAGACGACGTGCGCCAGCTCCTGCGAGAGCGCCAGGCAGGGGCCCAGCACGGTGGCGCGCTCGGGGCGGACGCCCTCGCCGCCGGCCACGTCGCGCACCCCCTCGGTGGCCACCAGGAGCCGGAACGGCCCCCCGTCCGCCTCACGGGCGAAGGTCGCCGCCAGGGCGGCGACGGTGGCGTACCCGCGCGCGTGCGCCCGGGCGAACGCCTCCGGACCCTCCCCGCCCTCCGGGTCGATCCCCCAGAGGACGATCACCTGGCGGGGACGGACCCCCGCCCCCTGCAGGGCGTCACGCAGCGCGGCCAGGTCCTCCGCGGAGCCCGGGCGCACGGTGTAGCCGCGGTCGCCCGAACGGGCGAAGCCCTCGCCGGCCTCCGCCACCGCCACCGTGTGCCCCAGGCTCTCCAGCCGCCCGGCCAGCCGCCCGCCGATCCCCAGGCCGTCCGCCAGCACCAGCCACTCCGCGGGCTCCGCGGGGGCCCGCGTGGGGAGCGGGGCGCGCCGCCAGACCGGGAGGTACATCCACGCCGCCGGGCCGGACCGCCTCTCCACGGCCTCTCCCCCGCGGCCCGCCGGGACAGCCGCCGAGCCCGGCTCCACCCAGTAGCGCTCACGCTCGAAGGGGTAGGTGGGGAGCGCGACGCGCCGCAGCCGCTCGTGCGCATGCACCGCCTCCCAGTCCACCGATGCCCCCGCGGCCCAGAGCCGGCCGGCCGCGTCCAGGAGGTAGGCGTCGTCGGGGTGGCGCTCGAAGCGGTGGCGCAGCGCCACCACCAGCGAGGCGGGGGTGTCGCCCCAGCAGTCGGCCTGGAGGGCCAGCCCGCCCACCGCGTTCCCGGGGCCCACCTCCAGGAGGAGGCGGAAGCCGTCGCGGGCGATCGTCTCCACCCCCTCGGAGAAGAGGACCGTCTGCACCAGGTGCCGCGTCCAGTACCCGGGGTCGGTGGCCTCCTCGGGGCGGATCCATCCCCCGGTCACGTTGGAGGCGAAGGGGATCTTCGGCGGCGAGAGCCGCACCCTGCGCAGGAGCTCCGCCAGCCGCTCGGCCACCGGCGCCATCATCGGCGAGTGGTAGGCGTGCCGGGCGGGGAGGCGCCGCACCGACACCCCGCTCGCCGTCATCTCGGCCTGCAGCGCGTCTACCGCCTCCCTGGGGCCCGAGACCACGCTGACCCCGGCGTTGTGGGCGCCGATCGCGATCCCGTCGCGGAGGTAGGGGGCAGCCTTCTCCCCGGGAAAGGGCAGCCCCATCATCCCCCCCGGGGGCGTCTCCTCGATCAGCCGGGCCCGTTCGGCCACCAGCATCAGGGCGTCTTCGAGCGACCAGACCCCCGCCACCGTGGCCGCCACGTACTCGCCCAGCGAGTGGCCGATCATCGCCTCGGGGCGCACCCCCCAGCTCATCCAGAGCCGCGCCAGGGCGTACTCGGTGACGAAGAGCGCCGGCTGGGCCAGCCGGGTGCTCTCCAGGAGCCCCATCTCGTCGTCCCGGCCGGCGCGCCCCAGCATGGCGCGCAGGTCGAGCCCGCCGGGGACGTCGGCCGCCGGCGCCGGGTCGTCCGCCGGGTAGAGGGCCTCGCGCAGGTCCATCCCCAGGTACGGGCGGAGGATCCCGGCGCAGCGGTCCACCGTCTCGCGGAAGAGGGGCTCGCTCTCGTACAGGCCCTTCCCCATCCCCGGGTAGTGGCTGCCCAGGCCGGGGAAGATGAAGGCGACGGGCTGTCCGCCCTCCGGCGCCTCCGCGTCGAAGAGTTGCCCGGGGGCGCGCTGCTCCAGCGCGCGGGCGGCGCCCTCGCCGTCGCGGGCCACCAGCGTGCGGCGGTGCGCGAACGCCTTTCGCCCGGTCTGCAGCGTCCAGGCGACGTCGGCCAGCTCCTGCTCGGGGTGGGCGCGCAGGTGCGCCGCCAGCCGGTCGGTGGCCGCCTCCAGCGCGGCCGGGGTGCGGGCAGAGAGGGGGAGGAGATGCCATGCCCGCGCCGGGGCGGAAGGCAACCGCGGGGGCGCCTCCTCCAGCACCACGTGCACGTTGGTCCCCCCGATCCCCAGCGAGGAGACCCCGGCGCGCCGCGGGAGGGCGCCGTCGCCCGGCCAGGGGAGGAGCTCCGTGTTGACGAAGAAGGGGGAGCCGGCGAAGTCGATCCGCGGGTTCGGCTCGGTGAAGTGGAGGGTGGGGGGGACCTCGCCGTGCTCCAGGGCGAGGACCACCTTGACGAACCCCGCCACCCCCGCCGCGGTGTCCAGGTGGCCGACGTTGGTCTTGACCGACCCCAGGGCGCAGTACCCCTTGCGCCGCACGTCCCCGAACGCCCGGGTGAGGGCGGCCACCTCCACCGGGTCGCCCAGCTCGGTCCCGCTCCCGTGCGCCTCCACGTACCCCACCGTCTCCGGGTCCACCCCCGCCATCGCCAGCGCCTCCTCCACGACCTCCGCCTGTCCCTCCACGCTGGGGGCGGTGAAGCCCACCTTCTGCGCGCCGTCGTTGTTGATGGCGGAGCCGAGGATCACCGCGCGCACCGGGTCGCCGTCGGCCAGCGCGTCGGCCAGCCGCCGCAGCACCACCACCCCGATCCCGCTCCCGCCGACGGTGCCGGCCGCGCGGGCGTCGAAGGCGCGGCAGTACCCGTCGGGCGACATGACCCCTCCCGGGGTGTAGCGGTGCCCCCTCTTGAACCCCAGCTTCACGCCCCCCGCGACCGCCAGGTCGCACTCGCCGGCCGCGAGCGCCTGGCACGCAAGGTGGACGGCCACCAGCCCCGAGGAGCACGCCGTCTGCACGTTGAGCGCGGGGCCGCGCAGGTCCAGCTTGTAGGCGGCGCGCGAGGGGAGGAAGGTCGGTTCGTTCAGGAGGTCCAGCGCGAAGTGGCCCGTCGACGCCACCACGTCGGGGCGGGTGAGGAGGTGGAGGGCGAGATAGTCGCTGCGCGACGACCCGGCGTAGACCGCCACCGCCTCCCGCTCACTCCCCGGGACGTGCCCCGCGTTCTCCAGCGCCTCCCAGGCGGTCTCCAGGAAGAGGCGCTGCTGCGGGTCCAGCATCTCCGCGTCGCGCGGGCTGAAGCCGAAGAAGGCGGCGTCGAAGCGGTCGATCCCTTCCAGCACCCCCGCGGCGCGCACGTGCACCGGATCGGTCTCCCCCTCTTTCGCGTCGAAGAAGGTGATCGAGTGCACTCCGGCGCGCAGGTTCTCCCAGAACCGCTCCACGTCGGCCGCGCCCGGGAAGCGCCCCGCCATCCCGATCACCGCCACGGCCCCGACTGGATCGCTCATGAATCCTCTCCGTTGTGTGTCGCTCCCCCGCTCCCCCCCGCCCCCTGCCCCGCCAGCGCCCGGCGGACAGCGGCGCGGTCGCGCCCCCGCCGCCGGCGCCCCTCGGAGCCGGCCTGCGGCCCCCCGGCGCCCTCCATCTCGGCCCCCAGGTGCTCGGCCAGGGCCGCCACCGTGGGAAAGCGGAAGAGGTCGACGATCGGAATCTCCCGGTCCAGCGTCTCGCGGAGGCGCGCCTGCACCTTCACGAGCAGGAGGGAGTGCCCGCCGAGATCGAAGAAGTTCTCTTTCACCCCCACCCGGACGCGCCCCAGCACCTCGGCCCAGATCCCCGCCAGCGCCGCTTCCAGGGGCCGGCGCGGCGCCACGTAGCTCGCCCCGGCGGAAACCAGCTCCGGCGCCGGCAGCGCCTTGCGGTCCAGCTTGCCGTTCGGAGTCAGCGGCAGCGCCTCCAGCACCACGAACGCCGCCGGCACCATGTACTCCGGCAGGCTCCGCCGCAGGTGCTCCCGCAGCGCATCCGCCTCGACGCCACCCACTACGTACGCCACCAGCCGCCGGTCGCCCGGCGCGTCCTCGCGCACCAGCACCACCGCCTCGCGGACGCCGGCGTGCTCCGCCAGGCGCGCCTCGATCTCCCCCGGCTCGATGCGGAAGCCGCGCACCTTCACCTGCTCGTCCAGGCGGCCCAGGTACTCCAGCGTCCCGTCCGTCCGCCACCGCACCCGGTCGCCCGTGCGATAGAGCCGCACCCCCGTCTCGCCGCCGAACGGATCGGGAACGAACTTCTGGCGGTCAGCCCCGGCCGGCCCAGGTAGCCGCGCGCCACCCCCACGCCCCCCACGTACAGCTCGCCGGGGACGCCGGCCGGCGCCGGCC
>DATAAL010000309.1:0-4209 GCA_036260145.1 Longimicrobiaceae bacterium
CGTCGTACAGCCACATCCCCGCCTGCAGCCTGCGGAGGCCCACCGGACCACCGCGGAACAGGGGGAAGAGGAAGGGGAGGGGATGAACCAGGTGGGGAGCGAGCCGCAGGAGGCGGCGGCGCTCGGAGAGGGCCTCGAAGACCAGGCCGAAGTCGCCCGCCTCCAGGTAGCGGAGGCCGCCGTGGATCAGCCGGGAGGAGCGGGAGCTGGTCCCCTGCGCGAAGTCCCCCGCCTCCACCAGCGCGGTCCGCAGCCCGCGCCCCGCGGCGTCGAGGGCGATCCCGGTCCCGGTGATTCCCCCACCCACCACCAGCAGGTCGAAGTCCTCGCTCCCGAGCGTGGCCCATCCGGCCGCGCGCCCGGCGGGTGAGAAGTCGCGGTCCGGGTGCGGCACGGTGGGGGCGTGCCGGGTCAGGCCGGGTTGGAGAGGCCGAGCGCCGCCAGGAGGGAAGCGAACGAGATCTCGGTGTGGGTGAGGACGAAGACCCCCTCGAAGGTGGAGTTCTGCAGGGTGAAGTCGGTCTCGATCATCAGCCCGCTCCCCACCTCGTGTGCCATCTCCCCGCGCGGCCCTTCCCGCAGGTCGGGAGTCCCGATCATCACGCTCTCCCCCAGGAAGGTCCCCAGCACCCCCACGTACGAGGCGCACACGATGTTCCCCAGCTCCTGGAGCGTGGAGCGCTCCAGCGCCCCGAACTCGCCGTCGGGGTCGATGCTCCGGCGCAGGAGGAGCCCCACCATCCGCATCGCCGTCCGCCGCCCGATGATCAGCGAGGCGCGCTCCCCGTGCCCGGTGCTCTCGGACTGCACCGGGACGGACACCATCACCAGACGCTCGTCGTCCGGGAGGGCGGGCTCCGCGCCGTCCGGCCGGTCCGACCACAGGATCCGGGGGACGGAGATCATGACCGTGACGTTGGTCATGGTGGAAAGCGCGGTGGCCGCGTGCCCCGCGCCGATGTTGATCACCTCGCGGATCGCGTCGATCTGCCTGGGGTGTACTCCGCTCTCTTTCATGGTATTTGGCGCTTCGTGCGGGAGAAAAGCTGTATGCGTGGCGCGGGGAGGTATCTCCCTGCAATTGCCTGGCCTTGGTGGTCGGATCCGCTCCAGAGCCCGCAAACTACGCGGTCTCTTCCGCGGGCCGCGCGAGCCCCACGATACGACTGCGGGTCTCCCGCGGCCGGAGTGAGCCCCGCCAAACCGCCGGCGGGTCTCCCTCCGCACATCCTCATATGGATACAGCGGAACGGCGAACCACAGGACGCCAGCATGAAGATGTCCCTCCCCCGGAACGGGGGAGGGTGGCGCGCAGCGCCGGGTGGGGGCCGCCCTACAGCCTCGGCGGCGTCACCCCCACCTGGCGCTGGTACTTCCCCTTCCGGTCGGCGTAGCTCACCTCGCACACGTCCTCGGCCGCGGCCTCGAAGAAGATCACCTGCGCGATCCCCTCGTTGGCGTAGATCTTAGCGGGGAGTGGTGTGGTGTTGCTGATCTCCAGCGTCACGTAGCCCTCCCACTCCGGCTCGAAGGGGGTGACGTTGGTGATGATCCCGCAGCGCGCGTAGGTGCTCTTCCCCACGCACAGGGTGAACACGTCGCGGGGGATGCGGAAGTACTCCACCGAGCGGGCCAGCGCGAAGGAGTTCGGCGGGACGATGCAGACGTCGCCCTCGAAGTGGACGAATGACTTCTCGTCGAACTCCTTGGGGTCCACGATGGCGTTGTTGACGTTGGTGAAGATCTTGAACTCGTGCGCCACCCGCATGTCGTACCCGTAGGAGGAGACCCCGTAGGAGATCGTCCCCCTCCGCACCTGGGCATCCTCGAACGGCTCGATCATCCCGTGCTCCCGGGCCATCCGCCGGATCCAGTGGTCGGGCTTGATGCTCATGTGGAACGAATCATGAAGCGTGGGGATGGGGCTCCGCCCGGACCCGAAGACAACCCGAATGAACGGGCCGGGAAAACGGGTGTATGCGGGGTGGACCGAGCCGCCAACATACCGCCGGCTCCCGGTCCCAGCAAGGGCGTGAGAGGCCAGGAGTTGCCTTGACACTGCAAGGGCGGGCGCCGTATCTTGACCCGTCCGCCACAAGTGAACGATTTCACAAGCTCGGGACCCGGACCGCGTCCATGCTGCGTAGCTACACCCCACTCCTGATGATGTTGGCCATCTCGGTGGTCAACGCGGTCTTCATGGTCGTGCTCTCCACCGTGCTGAGTCCGGGCGGGTACTCGAAGGTCAAGGCCGCGCCGTACGAATCGGGGATGGACCCGCTCGGGAGCACGCGGGAGCGGTTCTCGGTCAAGTTCTACGTCGTGGCGATCCTGTTCATCGTCTTCGACGTGGAGACCGTGTTCCTCCTCCCCTGGGCCGTGGAGATGCGGCGGCTGGGGTGGGAAGGGTTCGCCGCCGCGGGGATCTTCATCTTCATCCTCACGGTCGGCCTGATCTACGAGTGGAAGAAGGGAGCGATGGAATGGGACTGAATGATATGCCCGAGGGGCAGGCGCGCAGCGACAGCGGCCTGCCGGTGGTGCCGGAGCAGGTCCCGGAGGGAGGGATCTTCTCCGGGGCGCCGAGCTTTCTCACCACCCGTGTGGACGCGGTGGTCAACTGGGCGCGCCAGAACTCGCTCTGGCCGATGCCGTTCGGGACGGCGTGCTGCGCCATCGAGATGATGGCCACGGCGGCCACGCGCTACGACCTGGCGCGCTTCGGGATGGAGCGGATGAGCTTCTCCCCGCGCCAGGCGGACCTGCTGATCTGCGCCGGGCGGGTGTCGTACAAGATGGCGTCGGTGCTCCGCCGCATCTGGGAGCAGATGCCGGAGCCCAAGTGGTCGATCTCCATGGGCGCCTGCGCCTCCTCGGGCGGGGTGTTCGACGTGTACAGCATGGTGCAGGGGATCGACACCATCATCCCGGTGGACGTCTACGTTCCGGGGTGTCCCCCGCGCCCCGAGGGGCTGATCTACGGGATCCTCCTGGTCCAGGAGAAGATCAGCAACTCGCAGCCCACCTCCCGCCGGGAGTGGAAGGCCGCCGACGCGCTCCCGCAGGGGGAGTCGGTGCTCCCGGACCGGGTGGTGGAGACGATCACCGCGCCCTTCGGGAACTCCACCAACCAGAACCGCGCCAGCGGCCTGGTCTCCACGGGCGCCATCGTCCGCCCGTCGGACCGCCGTCCGTAACCTTCAGCGACCATGTCGACCAACGACTCGTTCCGGAAGGGGCTGGAAGGGCTGGAGACCGGCGCCGCCGTCTCATCGCAGGAGGGGCCCGGCGTCCCTCCGCCCGCGGGCGACCTCCCCCCGCACCCCTCGGTGGACGCGCTCCGCGAGAAGTTCGGGGACGCCGTCCTGCGGCACGAGCTGGTGGCGGGCGACGAGCACATCGTGTACGTCCGCGCCGAGCGCGCCCGTGAGATCCTGGCCTGGCTCAAGGACGCCCCGGGGCATCGCTACGACTTCCTCCAGGACCTCACCGCCGTCGACTACGGAAACGGCCGGTCGCTCCAGGTGGTGTACCAGCTCTGGTCCATCGAGAACAGGCTCAACCTGCGGGTCAAGGTGGAGCTCCCGCTCGACTACCTGGAGATCGAGAGCGTCTACCACCTGTGGCGTGCCTCCGACTGGCTGGAGCGCGAGGTGTTCGACATGTTCGGCGTGGTCTTCACCGGGCACCCGGACCTGCGCCGCATCCTGATGCCCTACAACTACGCCGAGGGACACCCCCTGCGTAAGGACTTCCCGCTGCGCGGACGCTTCTCCCGCTCGGAGCAGACGCGGCGCGCGCTGGCGCTCCGGACCGAGGACCACTACTCCGAGAAGGAGCTGGAGATCGCGCACGTGCTCGGGCAGCCCGTCCCGGATCCGTTCGACGGCGGGGAGACGGGCGGGCAGCAGGGCCAGTTCGGCGGAATGGGAGGAGGAGGCTGATGGCGCTTCGCAGGGTCGTTTACAACGTCACCCGCAACCCCGAGCTGAGCGCCGGGGGGACCCTGGTCCATGCACCCGTCGTCCCCGTGGAGGGCGAGGCGGTGCAGGTCCACGAGGACATCGCGGGCGAGCACATGCTCATCAACATCGGGCCGCAGCACCCCGCCACCCACGGGGTGCTCCGCCTGGTCCTGGAGCTGGACGGCGAGACCGTCGTCCGCTGCATCCCCCACATCGGCTACCTGCACTCCTCCTTCGAGAAGCT
>DATAAL010000310.1:0-7527 GCA_036260145.1 Longimicrobiaceae bacterium
CCCCCCCGCCCCCCGCGGAAGATATCGCCGGGCTCTGCAGCGGCCCACCGACGCCAACCGGAGCGAGCACACCACGGAAGAGCGGGCGGAGAACCGAATCTCCACCCGCTCGACAACTTCCCGGGACTGGCCGCTCAGACCCCGATCACCGTCCCCCTGCGGTACTTGGCCAGCACCTTGAGGAACGCCGCCGAGGCGCGCGAGAACGCCCCCTTCTCCCGGAGCGTCGTGGGGCTGGTCCCCAGGAACTTCTGCGTCACCCGGCGCAGCCCGCTGTCCGAGGAGTACCCGCAGGCGTGGGCCACGCTGAGCACGGTGCGTCCCGGGTCGTCCAGGAGCTCCGCGGCCAGGAGGATCCGCATCCACGCCAGGAGCTTGCGCGGGGGGGGGAGCTCCGCCCGCTCGCACCAGCGCAGCAGCGTCCGGCGCGACAGGTAGAGCGACTTGGCCAGGTCGCGCCCATGCCCGCCGACCGCCACCACCTCCGCCGCCGCGTCCAGGATGGCGCGCGCCCGCCCCGGGGTGTCGGGGGGGAGCACCTGCTCCAGCAGCGCCCGCAGGGGACGCCCCTGCGACTGCTTGAAGCGCTGCAGGAGGGCGAGCTGGGTGTCGTCGTGCTCCAGCGAGATCACCTCCACCACTCCCCACTTCCCCATGGTCCGCAGGTCATCGAAGCGGTCGGGGGTCACGTCCAGCGCCGCGAAGACGGCGCACGAGGGGAATTCCACCAGGAGAGAGCGGAGCGCGGGAGAGGGTCCGCTGCGTCCGTTGGTCTCGGAGTAGGGATCCACCACCACCAGCGCCGAGGGCGGCGCGTCCCGCACGGCTTCCCGGAGCGAGTCCCAGTCCGGGACCGCTTGGAAGACGTAGTCACGCTCCGAGATACGACGGATGCGCTCCCGGAACTCCTCATCCCAGTGCAGTACGACCAGCGGTCGGGCTCCGATCTTCATAGTGAGCAGGTTGGTGGTTGGAGAGCGAGAACCCCAGCGACGCGAGCGGAAGCGACGGCCCCTGGGAGTGGACATTCACCGGGCGCGAAGACCCACCGCGCGCCCAGCGTCAAACGGAGGCGGCGGGCTGGCTCAGCGACCGAACCAGATCTTCGGCGAGGGCGTCCGCCTCCCGGGCGGCGGACACCCTCCCCGGGACAGGCACTGCCCCGGTGGCGCGCCGCTCCCGGGCGGACTCCAGGGCCGTCTCGGCGGCGAGGCGGATCTTCCCCTCCGCCCGTTCGGCGGCGACCTCCAGGGCGCGACTCGCCGCCTGCTCGGCGCGCTCCCAGTCGCCGAGGCTGCTGGCGCCCCAGGCGAGCTCCACCAGCGCCTCCGTTACTCCCTCCGCTGCCTCCGCGCGCTCGACCCCCTCCAGCACCTGCGCCCACGCGTCCTCGAAGAGGGCGCGGTCACCCACCGCACCCGCGGCGCGCGCGATGTTCGCCAGAATGACGACGCGCTCCGCGGCGCTGGGGATGCGCGGGAGGAGGGCGCGGAAGATGGGGAGGGCGCGCGCCGGATACCCCTGCTTCATCCAGAAGTACGCCACGTCGTGGCAGAGGGCCGGGAGGCGAGGGTGGCCGGAGCCGTACTCCTCGAACGCACCGCGTGCGTACCGCTCGGCGTCCTCGGACCAGCCGGCGGTCGCGGACAGGACGAAGAGGTCGTGGTACACCATCGCTGCGACCTCGTGCAGCGAGTGCCGCCGCGCGGACCGCAGCGCGCGGAGGTAGAACCGCCGCGAGGCCGGGAGGTTGCCGCGCTGCATGTACAGCGTCCCGAGACCCAGGAACGACCGCGCGTACGCGTTCCAGTCGCCGCTCTGCCGGGCGAGGGCGACGGTGCGCCGGTACCAGCTCTCCGCCCGGGCGTACTCCGCCCGGCGCCGGGCGAGCCGCGCGACGGTGAAGGCCGTGGCGGCGTCGGCGGGCGCGGCGAAAGCCGCCGACTGGGAGAACGCCAGCGCGGTGGCGGTGGCGCCACGGTCGTCGGCCCACTGCGCCACCTGCAGGCAGGCGCGCGCCGTCAGCTCGCCGGTGAGGGCGTGCGGGTGCCCGAGGATCTCGGAGATCTCCAGGAGAGGTGCCTCCACCCGGGGATCCAGTCCCTCGGCACGGACCGTGGCGCGGCGCCGCTGCTCCGCACCCTCGCGGAACAGCTCCCCCCGCCGCTCCTCGGGCGCGCCGGACCAGAGCGCCACGTCCCGGACCGACTGCCAGAGGATCAGCCCGAACCACCCCTCGAACTCGTCCAGGACCGCCCCGCCCTCGAACGCCTCGTCGCCGTGGGTGATCGCGGGCGGAACCCTCCAGCGCCGGCGGGTACGCCGGACAGCCGGGCTCAGGCGCGGCTTGCGCATCGCAGACTCGCGAGGATCATCGGGGGAGCGCCATTCGCGTCCAAAATGGTGTGCGGTATCACTATACCCGCGCCGCGCCTGGGGCGCCATAGCCTTGAGCCCCCATACCGCGCATGTATTCTGCCACAATCTAAGACGGCCTTGCACAAAGCCAGGGTGTGTGTACCTTCCGGCCCTCCGGCGTTCGCCCGTCCGTGCTCCGTTTGTTCCCCTCCGAGGACCATGAGGCAGATCCTGCAGCCGCTCGCCGCCTACCTGGTCTGGTATCTCGCCATGGGGATGGCGCTCGTGCTCCCTCCCCCCGCGGGGCTGCTGGTCAACGCCCTCCTCTTCGTCTGGTTCCTCCATCGCTACGTGCTCCTCGGGGGCAGACCTGGGGAGCGGAGGCGGTGGGCCGCGCTCCGCCTCCGGCCCCTGGACCGGGCGTCGCTGCGCGCGGTAGCCGTCGCGGTTCCCGTGCTCTTCGCGCTGTCCTGGGCGCTGGGGGAGGTGTGGACGCGGCTGGTGCCGGTCCCCCCGGAGTCATTCAGCCCCTTCCGGGAGATCACCGGCACCCCGTACGGCCGGCTCACCATCACGCTGCTGGCGGTGGTCGCCGCACCGGTCATGGAGGAGTTCGTCTTCCGGGGGCTGGTGCAGCGGCACCTGGAGCGGCGCTGGGGGCCGGCGTGGGCCATCTTCTCCACCGCGTCGCTCTTCGCCCTGCTCCACCTCCTCCCCTGGGTGTTCCCACTGCACCTGCTGCTGGGGCTGTCGTTCGGGTACGCGGTGTACGCCACCCGCTCCATCTGGGCGGGGGTGATCCTGCACGCGGCCAACAACTCCCTGGCGGTGCTCGGGCTCGGGGCGGAGGCGCCGGAGCTCCCTCCCACGATCTGGAAGACGGGGCCCACGGCGGAGTTCTGGACGGCGCTGGGGGCGCTGGGGCTGGCCTCGGGAGCGGCGGTGTGGGTGGGGCAGCGGCTGTGGCGGGCGGGTCGGGCAGCGCGGGTGCGGGAGGTGACGTGGCGGGGGAGGGAGCGGCGGTGAGGGAGGTAGGGGTCGAGTTGCGGCGTTACCTCATGCTGGGGAATCAGGGGCGCAGCACGGACAGTAAGACGGAAGTCCTCTTCTCCGTGATCCCAATGGAGGGCCGGGAAGCGCTGGGGCGCGTCTGGAAGGCCCTGTCTATCTACCTCAACCTCCCCAACAATCCCGGCGTCGAACTCGCTTCCCAGAGCCAGGACATCCGCGTCCAGCGGCTGGCCTCGATGGTTCAGCACTACACCTCGCAGCTCACGCTCGCCCGCGCGGAGGCCCAGACCCACCGGATCGCCCTATGCTGGACGGTGTCAACGTGTTCGTCGAGTCTCTCCAGGCGATCAGCAAGGGCGGGGTGGTGGACAAGGAGGAGTTCCTGGCGGGATCGTGGAGCTGGGGAGATACAAGGACAAGGGGGTCTCGATCGACTGGGCCGAGGCGTACCGGGCACTGAAGCGGCTCGTCTCAGGGAAGAAGGCGGAGGACGACGAGTCGGAAGATGCCTGAGCCGAGCTACCATCTGGTGCTGGAGCACCGTTTCCACCCCTTCCGAAGCTCGCGGTGCAGCCGCACTCTGTAGTCAACCCATCGGTATTCGAGCTTTCTTGCTCCGTCCTCGCAGCGGAGCTATACATGGGATCCCCGAGAGCAGGCACGGGCACTGGAGACTCACGGTGGGGGTATGGAGTTCGAATGGGACCCCGCGAAGCGGCAGTCCAACCTTGAAAAGCACGGTATCGACTTCCGGGATGCTGCGCGGGTCTGGGATGGCCCGACCTGGACCCGGCGGTCGGATCAGCAAGACGAAGAGCGTTACGTAGCCGTAGGGTTTGTGGATGGGCGGCTGATCGCCGTGGTCTACACGTTGCGGGAAGGACGCTACCGCATCATCTCCGCACGGAGGACGTGGAAGAGTGAAGAAAGAGCATACCGAGCGTTACACCCGCGGTAGCCTTCCCCCCGGGGAGACGGACTGGGATCGGGTAGACGCGCTCACCGACCGGGAGATTCAGCGTGCGGCGGCTTCCGATCCCGACGCGGCTCCGCCCCTCGACGCAGCATTCTTCGGGGGAGCAGAACAGGTGCCACCGGTCGATCCGAGCCGAGTGCCGGTGACTCTCTTCGTAGACCAGGAATTGCTGCGCTTCTATCAGGCGATGGGGCCGCGGCACCGGGAGATGATGCACACTGCTCTCCTGCGGTACGCGCTGGAGATGGGTGACGACACCCCTATGGGGGCCGATTATGAACCGGTGAGCCCGGCCGAGGCCGCGGAGGTACTGCGCGAGCTCTTCGGAGCGGACCATCCGGCCACAATAGATGAGGAGAGACGTATCCAAGAGGCCTTGCAGCAGGCGTTGGAATACTGGCGCGACCACTTAAGGGGCAGCATCACCAAGGCCGCACGCTGACCCCCTGATGGCAGTCCACATGAAGGCCCCGGCCCAAGTTGGCTGGGGCCTTCGTATTCGCATCCAGGGGAAGGCGCGTCTTTTCAACTGGCAGCACTCTTGCGGCGCCGCGGGTGCGCTTCCGATTCTATCCGCAGCCACGATCCGCGCCGGCCGAGAGCGGCGCGCGTCCCCTCATCGCCCAGGAGGATGAGCCGATGTCCGCTTCCGAGCCCACGCTGGACACCCTGCTGCAGGAGGACCGGAGCTTCCCTCCGCCTCCGGAGTTCGCCCGGCGGGCGCACGTGTCCGACACGGAAGTGTACCGGCGCGCCGAGGAGGACCCGGAGGGGTACTGGGCCGGGTGGGCGGAGGAGCTGCACTGGTTCCGGCGCTGGGACCGCGTGCTGGAGTGGAATCCGCCGTACTCGAAGTGGTTCGTCGGAGGGAAGCTCAACGCCTCCTACAACTGCCTGGACCGGCACCTGGACGGCCCCCGGCGCACCAAGACCGCCCTCCTCTGGGAGGGAGAGCCCGGCGACCGGCGGAGCTTCACCTACGAGGAGCTGCACCGCGAGGTCTCCAAAGCCGCCAGCGCGCTCCGGGAGCTGGGCGTGCGCCGCGGCGACCGCGTCGCCATCTACCTCCCCATGATCCCCGAGGCTGCCATCGCCATGCTGGCCTGCGCCCGCATCGGCGCGGCGCACTCAGTGGTCTTCGGCGGCTTCAGCGCCGAGTCGCTCCGCGACCGCATCCGCGACGCCCAGGCCCGGGTGCTGATCACCGCCGACGGCGGGTACCGGCGCGGAGGCGTGGTGGCGCTGAAGCGGAGCGCCGACGAGGCCGTCGAGCGGGAGGGGGGGTGCCCCAGCATCGAGCGCGTCCTGGTGGTGCGCCGCCACGGCGCGGAGGGAGAGACGCTCGCCGGGGCCGAGATGCGCGAGGGGCGCGACGTGTGGTGGCACGACGTGGTGGACCGGGCGAGCCCCGACTGCCCCGCCGAGGAGATGGATGCCGAGGACCTCCTCTACATCCTCTACACCTCGGGGACCACGGGGAAGCCCAAGGGGATCATGCACACCACCGGGGGCTACCTGACGCAGGTGTACGCCACCACCCGGTGGGTGTTCGACCTCCGGGACGACGACGTGTACTGGTGCACCGCCGACGTGGGGTGGGTGACGGGGCACTCCTACATCGTCTACGGCCCGCTGGCGAACGGGGCCACGGCGCTGATGTACGAGGGCGCCCCCGACCACCCGGACCGCGGCCGCTTCTGGAAGCTGATCCAGGACTACGGCGTCACCATCTTCTACACCGCCCCCACCGCCATCCGCGCCTTCATGAAGTGGGGGACCGAGCACCCCGGGCGGTACGACCTCTCCTCGCTCCGGCTCCTGGGCACCGTCGGCGAGCCGATCAACCCCGAGGCCTGGATCTGGTACCACCGGCACATCGGCGGGGAGCGCTGCCCCGTCGTGGACACCTGGTGGCAGACGGAGACCGGGGCCATCATGATCACCCCCCTCCCCGGAGTCACCACCACGGTCCCCGGCTCGGCGACGACCCCCTTCCCCGGGATCCGCGCTGACATCCTCACGCTCGACGGGCAGCGCGTGGAGGTAGGGGGCGGGTTCCTGGCCCTCCGCCGCCCCTGGCCTTCCATGCTCCGCGGGATCTGGGGCGACCCGCAGCGCTTCGTGGACACCTACTGGTCCAAGTGGGCGGGACGGACGGTGAGCTCCGGCGACGACGCGCAGCCGGGGGAGAGCGTCTACTTCCCGGGCGACGGGGCCAAGCGCGACGAGCGGGGGTACTTCTGGGTGATCGGCCGCATCGACGACGTCCTCAACGTGGCCGGGCACCGCATCGGGACCATGGAGGTGGAGTCGGCGCTGGTGGACCACCCCGCGGTGGCCGAGGCCGCGGTGGTGGGGAAGGCGCACGAGCTGAAGGGGCAGGCGGTGGCCGCCTTCGTCACCCTCAAGGAGGGGCAGACCCCCTCCGAAGCGCTGAAGCGGGAGCTGAGCAACCACGTGGTGAAGAAGATCGGCGCCATCGCGCGCCCGGACGCCATCCTCTTCGCCGGCGACCTCCCCAAGACCCGCTCGGGGAAGATCATGCGCCGGCTCCTCAAGGATATCGCCGAGGGACGGGCGCTGGGGGACACCACCACGCTCGCCGACCCCAACGTGGTGGCCAGCCTGAAGGCGGAGTACGAGTCGCGGGAGAGCTGATACGTCCCCTCGCCGCGCCGGCTCCCGGCGCGGGGTGTTCTTCTGCGCTACGCCCGGAGAGCGTCAGCGCCGCTTCGCCAGGTCCGTGACCCGGCTCCGCGCGTACACGTAGTCCCCCAGGGCGGAGTCGTCGTGGTTGGCGGCGTTGGCGGAGACGTCGACCCGGACCTGCCGGCATCCCCGCGCCGGCGCCGTCCACTCCACGGGCCATTCGATGGCTCCGGCTGCCGCCGGGATCGTCCCTTCCCTCGTCTGGTGCGCGTACCGCACCCCGGTCTTCGCGTTCGTGGTGACCCGGACCCGGGCCGTGTCCACGGGCGACAGCTCGCCCGCCTGCCGCCCGTCCCCGCAGCGGGCCGCGAGCTGGAAGCCGCCCGCCTCCAGGTCCGCCCGCGTGAGCCGCACGGCGAGACGGTAGCGCTCCCCGGGCCGGTAGGCTTCCGGGATCCCCTCGACGGCGAGCGTCCCCGCGGAGTCGTTCAGCGGCGCGCCGCTGTGGCAGACCGCGCAGGTCGGCTCGCCGA
>DATAAL010000311.1:0-1541 GCA_036260145.1 Longimicrobiaceae bacterium
CTCGCAGTGGATGAGCTCTCAGGGACGTACCGCCTGCGCTATGAGGTGTACGAAGTTGCGGCGATAGAAAACGGAGTGCAACGGCTTTACAACCCGTTGGATGAACCAGGGCAGATCTCCAACGAATTCAAGCTCGTGTCCTGACTCCAGTCCTTGACATCACCCCCGGCACGCCTTCCGGCGGCTGAGATCCGCCGAACAACAGCGAAAACAGAGCCTACCCCGAGAGCTGAACCGGCTCCTGGGGCAGTCTGTTGCCCTGGCGTCAGGTACACACCTGCTTTTGGGAACGATGGGAACAGCAAACGGCACGTGACCAGGCCTCGTGCCGTTGTCGTTGCGCGAGGGATGAGCGCCCGCAGGGGACACGCCCAAAAAGCTCACTGCTCAAACGAACCACCCCCCCTCCGGCCCCGTCAGCGCCGAGCCCTCGGCCGGCTGCCAGGTGGCGACCTCCTCGATGCGCAGCGCCAGCTCGAAGTCCTTGCCCGTGATCCCCCCGGCATCGTGCGTGGTGAGCATCACCTTGAGGCGGGGGTAGGTGAGGAGGAGGTCCGGGTGGTGCCACGCCGCCTCGCCCAGGTAGCCGATGGCGTTGGCCAGGAGGAGGGTGCGCTGCCACCCTCCCGTCTCGAAGACCCGGGTGAGGTGCCCGTCCTCGTAGCGCCAGCTCGGGAGCTGCGCGGCCAGGCGGTCGCGGATCTCCTGCTCCGACAGAGCGTTCGACATGGGTTCTCGCATGGTTGGAGGTTGGACTCGTGTCGGTCAGGGGCGCAGCGGGAAGTGCTCCAGCGCCTCGTAGCGCGCCCCGCCCGCTCCCAGGTGGCTGCGGAACAGGACCACCGCGTCCACCGGCATCCGCTCGCGGAAGGGCGGGGTCCGCTCCAGCAGGGAGCGCACGTCCTGCGCGGGGCGGATCCGGCTCAGCGTCAGGTGCGGGGAGAAGTCGCGGGGCTCGGGGGGGAGCCCCGCGCGCCGGACGGCCTCCTCCACCTCCGCCGCCAGGGCGCGCAGCTCCCGCTCTCCCTCCGCCACCCCGAGCCAGAGCACCGTGGCCCGCGCCGGCCGGGGGAACGCCCCCAGCCGGTCGAAGTCCAGCGTGAAGCGGCTCCCCAGGTCGGCGGTGCGCAGCTCGTCCACCAGTCGGGCCCGCACGGTTCCCGGCGTGCCGCCCAGGAAACGGAGCGTCAGGTGCCAGCTCGCCGCCGCCACGGGACGGCCGGGGAGGGCGTGGCCGCCGAGCGCCTCCCTCAGGTGCGCCTCCAGGCCGCGGCGCGCCTCCTCCGTGAGCGCCACGGCCAGGAAGAGCCGGTCGGCGTCGCGGCGGCCGGAAGGGTGGCGTGCCGGGTGATCGGGCGGCATGGCGGCTGGAGGATTCCGGGGGTGCTCCCCGCTGGGCGACCGCTCCGTGTCCGCCGCACATCCCGTTCCGTGCACGGTGCGCGCCGGAGGGGCAGGCCGGGCCGGTCGGATCGGCAGATCCGTCTGCCGATCGGGAACCTCCCGCGGGCACGGGGGTTGCTGAATGCGTAGGAGACGAG
>DATAAL010000312.1:0-7772 GCA_036260145.1 Longimicrobiaceae bacterium
GCCTCCCCAGCCTGGCGCTGGTCTCCCAGTACGGGCGGGTGGGGTACCCCGAGGGAACCCTCCCGGGGTGGGACGGCTTCCGGACCAACTGGACGGTGGGGCTCTCCCTCTCCGTGCCGATCTTCACCGGCGGGCGCATCCGCGGCGACGAGCTGGTGGCCGAGGCCAGCCTGATCGAGGCCCGGGCGCGCCTGCAGCAGACCCGCGAGATGGCCGCGCTGGACACCCGCGACGCGCTGGAGCGGCTGGAGGCGGCGCAGTCCGCCTGGGAAGCCAGCGCCGGGACCGCCGGGCAGGCGAGCCGCGCCTACCAGATCGCCGAGGTGCGCTACCGCGAGGGGATCTCCACCCAGCTCGAGCTGACGGACTCGCGGATCCTCCTCCAGCAGGCGCAGGCCAACCGCGCGCTCGCCGCGCGCGACCTGCAGCTCGCGCGGATCCGGGTCGCGCTCCTCCGCGACCTCCCGCTCGGCGCGGGCGGACCGGGTGCCCAGTCCGCCCAGCAGGGCCAGCAGGCGCAGCAGCGCTCCCAACCGCAGGCGCCGCGACAGTCCGCGGCGGCCATCGATCCATCCCAGGCATTCACCGGAGCCGGCGTACCATGAGCCATCTTTCCAGCATAGATCCGCGCCGGGGGGCGTCCCGCGCCCCGGGCGCGGCCCTCCTCCTGGCGGGCGCCCTGGCGACCGCGGCGTGCGGGGGTGACTCCCGCGCCGAGGCGCGCAGCGTGGACACCGCGGTCACGGTCGGCGCCGAGAACGTGACGGTGGTGACCACGGAGCAGATCGAGACCGGCCCGGTGGTCTCCGGCTCCATCCGTCCGGTGCGCGAGGCGGCGGTGCGCGCCGAGATCGGCGGCTCCGTCCTGCAGACCTTCGCCGAGAAGGGGCAGGCGGTGGGGCGCGGCGCGCCGCTGGCCCGCATCGACGACGCGGCGATCCGCGACGCGCACCTGTCGGCGCAGTCCGGCGTCCGCTCCGCGCAGAACGCGCTGGAGGTGGCGCGGCGCGAGGCGGAGCGCGCCGGCGCGCTGGTGCAGGCCGGCGCCGTCGCCGAGCGCGACCTGGAGCTGGCCCGGCGCAACCTGACGGCGGCGCAGGCCCAGCTCGCCGACGCGCGGGCCCGTCTGGCTCAGGCCGAGAAGCAGCTCGGCAGCACCACGGTCCGCTCCCCGATCGCCGGGGTGGTCACCGACCGCCCGGTCAACGCCGGGGACGTGGTGGCCCCCGGGGCGCCGCTCTTCACGGTGATCGACCCCGGGCAGATGCGGCTGGAGGCCTCGGTCCCCACCACCGAGCTGGGGGCGCTGCGGGTGGGCGCGCCGGTGCGCTTCACCGTCAACGGCTACCCGGGGCAGACCTTCGAGGGGCGGGTGGAGCGGATCAGTCCCGCCGCCGACCCGGCCACCCGGCAGGTACCGATCTACGTGACCATCCCCAACACGCAGGGGACGCTGGTGGCGGGGCTCTTCGCGGAGGGGCGTGTGGCGAGCCAGTCCCGCACCGCGCTGGTGGTGCCCGCCGTGGCGCTGGACGAATCGGGCGCCACCCCCGCGGTGGCGCGGATCCGGGCGGGGAAGGTGGAGCGCGTCCCGGTGCAGACTGGGCTGCGCGACGAGCAGACGGAGCGGGTGGAGATCACCGCTGGCGTGGCCGCGGGGGACACCCTGCTGGTGGGCGCCGCCCGCGGGATCACGCCCGGCACCCCGGTGCGGGTCCAGGGCGCGGCCGGCGCCGCGCGTAACTAGGCGGGAGCGACCTCCATGTGGATATCTGATTTCGCCATCCGGCGCCCCATCGTCACCGTGGTGACGATGCTGGCGCTGGTGGTCTTCGGGGTCTTCGCCCTGGCGAACCTCAAGACCGACGAGTTCCCGGACGTCCAGCAGCCCATCGTCGGCGTGTCCATCATCTACCCCGGCGCCTCCCCCGACGGGGTGGAGCGGGAGGTGGTGGACCCGATCGAGGAGGCGATCGCCGGGATCAGCGGGGTGGACAAGATGCAGTCCGTCTCCCAGGACGGCTTCGCCCAGCTGATCGTCTTCTTCGACTTCGAGAAGGACCTGCAGCAGGCCACGCAGGACATCCGCGACAAGATCTCCACCATCCGCGGCGACCTGCCGGCCGAGATGGAGGAGCCGATCCTGACTCGCTTCGACCCGGCGGACCTGCCGGTGGTGTCGCTCACCCTGTCGTCCTCCACTCTGGGGCCGCCGGAGCTGACCGCGCTGGCCGACCCGGGGATCACCAAGCAGCTCCGCAGCATCAGCGGGGTGGCGCAGGTGAGCGTGGTCGGCGGGGTGGAGCGGGAGATGACGGTGCAGGTGAGGCCGGAGGCGCTGCAGGCCGCGGGGATCAGCGTCGCGCAGGTGGTGCAGGCGCTGCAGACGCAGAACCTGGCCGCCCCGGTGGGGCGGATCACGGGCGCGCTGGAGGAGCGCTCCATCCGCCTCAAGGGACGGCTGGAGACCCCGCAGGACTTCGCCAGCCTGGTGGTGGCGCAGCGCGGCGACCGGCTGGTCCGGCTGGGCGAGGTGGCCGACGTGCGCGCCGGGAGCCAGGAGCCGCGCTCGCTGGCGCTCTTCAACGGGCAGCAGGCCATCGGGATCAACGTACTGAAGTCCAAGGGCTACAGCACCACCGACGTGGCCGACCAGCTCCTGGCACGGGTGGCGGAGGTGCAGAAGACGCTCCCCGCCGGCACCCGGCTGCAGGTGGTGCAGAACGCCGGGGAGCGGGTGCGGGACTCCGTGCACAACGTGCAGCGCTCGCTCTTCGAGGGCGCGCTGCTCACGGTGCTGGTGGTGTTCCTCTTCCTGAACTCCTGGCGCTCCACGGTGATCACCGGCCTGGCGCTCCCGGTGTCGGTGCTGGCGGCGTTCGTGGCGGTGTGGGCGTTCGGCTTCACGCTGAACTCCATGTCGCTCCTGGGGCTGTCGCTGGCCATCGGGATCCTGATCGACGACGCCATCGTGGTGCGCGAGAACATCGTGCGGCACATCGAGATGGGGAAGGACCACTTCACCGCCTCCCGCGAGGGGACGGCGGAGATCGGGCTGGCGGTGGCCGCCACCACCTTCTCCATCGTGTCGGTGTTCATCCCCATCGGCTTCATGTACGGGGTGGCGGGGCAGTGGTTCAAGCCGTTCGCGCTGACCATCGCCTCGGCGGTGCTGGTGTCGCTCTTCGTTTCCTTCTCGCTGGACCCGATGCTCTCCGCCTACTGGGCGGACCCGCAGACGGAGTCGCACGAGCGCGGCAACCCCATCGCCCGCGCGCTGGAGCGGTTCAACCGCTGGTTCGACCGGCAGGCGGAGAACTACAAGAAGGTGATCGCCTGGGCGCTGGACCACCGCCTGGCGATGGTGGCCATCGCGGTCGCGTCCTTCTTCGGGGCCATCGCGCTGCAGGTGGTGGCGGGGGGCTCGGGGTTCGTGCCGGACAGCGACCGCGGCGAGATCAACGTCACCATCGAGACCCCGCCGGGGTCCAGCCTGGAGTACACCCGGCTCAAGGCGGAGGAGGCGGCCCGCGTGGCCCGCGCGCACCCGGAGGTGGCGTACACCTACGCCACGGTGGGCGGCTCGTCCACCATCGACGGCGGCGCCTCGGTGGACCAGGGGAACATCTACGTGCGGCTCACGCCCAAGAGCGAGCGCGACGTGAGCCAGTCGGAGCTGGGCGAGGTGATCCGCCAGGAGCTGACCCGGATCGGCGGCGCCACCTACTCGGTGTTCACCAGCGGCTTCGGCGGTAACTACAAGCAGATCCAGATCGAGATGCGCGGCCCGGACGCCGCCACACTGACCCGGCTGGCGACGCAGTTCGCCAGCGAGGTGCGGCGCGTCCCCGGCGCGGTGGACGTCACCCTGTCCAGCAAGGGGCAGCGGCCGGAGCTGTCCATCGAGATGAACCGCGGGCTGGCCGCGTCGATGGGACTCTCGGTGGGGCAGATCGCGCAGTCGCTGTACCCCGCCTTCGCCGGGATCGACGCGGGCGACTGGGTGGATCCCACCGGGGAGACGCGCGACGTCAACGTGCGGCTGGCTCCCGAGGCGCGGGCCCGCGCGGCCGACCTGCACCAGCTCCCGATCACCGTGATCGGGGCGGACGGGCAGCCGGCCACCCTCCCGCTGGGGCAGGTGGCCACCATCCGGCGGGAGCTGGGCCCGGCCCAGATCAACCACCTGGACCAGGACCGCGTGGTCAACGTGCAGGCCAACGTGGCGGGGCGCTCGCTGGGCCAGGTGATGACTGACATCAACGCCCGGATCGCGGCGATGGACCTCCCCCCGGGGTACCGGATCACGCAGGGCGGCGAGGCGGCGGACCAGGCCGAGGTGTTCGGCCGGATCTTCACCGCCCTGGGGATCGCGGTAATGCTGATGTACCTGATTCTGGTGATGCAGTTCGGGAGCTTCCTGGACCCCATCGCCATCATGCTCAGCCTCCCGCTCTCGCTGATCGGGGTGGTGCTGGCGCTGATGATCACCGGCGACACGCTCAACATCATGAGCATGATCGGGGTGATCCTGCTGATGGGGATCGTGGCCAAGAACGCCATCCTCCTGATCGACTTCGCCAAGTGGGGACGCGAGCAGGGGATGGGGCGCCGGGAGGCGCTGATCGAGGCCGGGCGGGTGCGCCTGCGCCCCATCCTGATGACCACCTTCGCGCTGGTGGCCGGGATGGTCCCGGTGGCGCTGGGCACGGGGAGCGGCGGCGACTTCTACGCCCCGCTCGGGCGCGCGGTGATCGGCGGCGTGATCACCTCGACCTTCCTGACGCTCCTGGTGATCCCGACCTTCTACGAGATCCTGGACGAGTGGAAGGAGTGGCTGCTGCACCGCTTCTTCCGCCGCGGCGGGACGCACGCCGCCCACGCGCCGCCCGCGCCGCACGGGGTATCCCCGATGACCCCGGCGCTCGACCCGGGAGACTGACCGGCTCCGCCGGAGAGGGGTGAGATCCGGGGGAGCCTCGCTCGTAGTACGGTGTATGCAGTGCCGGCTGCCGGCCCGGGTTTCCCGGACCGGCGGTCCCGGCGGGAAGACGGGATCAGGGCCGGATCCGGGGCTCCTGGATCCGGCAGTTTCTTTGAATGCAGGACCGATGCAGACACAATCGAGAGTCACGGAAGCGCTGGAAGAGGGACGCTCCCGGCGGAGCCTCTCCCCGCTCAAACCACTGGGGCGGTTCCTGGCCCGGCTGGGGCGGGGCGGGGAGGAGGTCGCCCGACACGCGGGGGAGATCGCCCTCCTCGCCTGGCGCATCGTGGTACTGACCTTCACCGGGCGGGTGTCGCTGCGGGAGACGCTGCGGCACATGCACTGGATGGGGATCCAGAGCCTCCCCATCGTGCTGGTGACCTCCACCCTGGCCGGGGTGGTGACCTCGCAGCAGGGGGGGTACCAGTTCACCGGCTCCGTCCCGCTCTACATCCTGGGGAGTGTGGTGGTCTCCAGCGTGGTGCTGGAGCTGGGGCCGGTGCTCACGGCCGTGGTGCTGATCGGTCGGGTGGGGGCGCGGATCACCGCCGAGCTGGGGACCATGCAGGTCTCGGAGCAGATCGACGCCCTCCACTCCCTGGGCCGCGACCCGGTGCGGGTGCTCGCGGCGCCACGCGTGATCGCGGGGGCGGTCTCCTTCCCGGTGCTGGTCGCCATCGCCAACACCGTGGGGATCCTGGCCGGGATGGCCGCTGCCCGAGGGGCGCTGGGGCTGAGCCCGCAGAGCTTCCTGTACGGGGCGCAGCTCTTCTGGCACAACTGGGACCTGTTCTACTCCCTGGCCAAGGGGACGGTGTTCGGGATGGTGATCCCGCTGATCGCCACGCACATGGGGCTGGATACGCGCGGGGGTGCCGAGGGGGTGGGGCGGGCCACCACGGCGTCGGTGGTGTTCATGCTGCTCGCGGTGCTGTTCCTGGACGCGCTGTTCCCCCCGCTCCTCCTCCAGTAGTGAGGCGCGGGGACTGAAAGGAAGACTTCAATGGTCGAGTACCAGCAGCTATACAAGGCCTTCGACGCGCCCGTCCTGGCCGGGGTGGACCTGACCATCCCTCAGGGGGAGACGATCGCGATCGTGGGGCACTCGGGGACGGGGAAGAGCGTCCTCCTCAAGACCACCATCGGGCTGATCACCCCGGACCGGGGCGACGTGCGGGTCGGCGGGGAGTCGGTGTTCCGTGCCCGGGGGAAGGAGCTGGAGCGGATCCGCCACAAGGTGGGGTACGTGTTTCAGAACGCGGCGCTCTTCGACTCCATGACGGTGCTGGAGAACGTCTCGCAGGGGATCCCGGAGGAGGAGCTGAAGGCGCTCCCCCGCGCCGAAGTGCTGCGCCGGGTGGGGGAGGCGCTGGAGCACGTGAACCTGGATCCCGCCGCCGTCCTGCCGAAGCTCCCCTCCGAGCTCTCGGGGGGGATGCGGAAGCGGGTGGGGCTGGCCCGCGCCATCGTGGGCCGCCCGGAGATCCTGCTGTACGACGAGCCGGTGACCGGGCTGGACCCGGTGAACGGGACGGTGGTGCACCGCCTGATCGCCCAGCTCGCCGAGGAGATGGGGGTGACCTCGATCATCGTGACGCACGACATCGAGGGGGTGCTCCCCATCACCGACCGGGTCGCCATGCTCGACAGGGGGCAGATCCGCTTCGTCGGCACCCCGGACGAGTTCCGCGCGAGTGATGACATCCTGGTCCGCGCCTTCCTTCACCGGGAGGTTCCGACCGATGAGCTCCTGGAGGTAGTATGATACAGCAGGCCCGCACCGCCGGGACACCGCCCGTCCCCGGGAAGCGGGGCTCCGGGGCAGACCCTCTTTCGACCGTGCCCATGCGCTCCTCACGACGTGAGATCCAGATCGGCTTCTTCGTCCTCGCCGGAATCGTGGCCGTGGTGGCCGCGCTCCTGATGCTGACCGACCCGGGGACCTTCCGCGGCCGGTATCACCTCTCCACCGTGGTCAGCGACGCAGGGGGGCTGCGCAAGGGCGACCCCGTGCAGATGCGCGGGGTGAACGTGGGCCGGGTCCGCGGCTTCCACATCGGCCAGGGTGGGGTGGAGATCGCGCTGGAGATGGAGAGGCAGTACCCGATCGCCGAGGACTCCCGGATCTCGCTCAGGTCCGGCGGGCTGCTGGGGGGGATGATCGTGGAGGTCCTCCCCGGCCGCGCCGCCGACCGGGTGGAGGACGGGGACGTCCTCCCCGGGAGCACGGCGGCGGGGGTGTTCGACGTGGCCGCCAGCGTGGGGACGCGCGCGGACACGGTGCTCGGGCGGGCGCAGGCGCTCCTGAGCCCCGCGACCATCCAGGCGGTGGGCGGGAGCGCGCAGGAGCTGCAGTCCATGCTGGTGCAGCTCGCCGCGCTCGCCGCGGAGCAGCGCAGGGAGCTGAGCGTGCTCTCGGCCTCCCTGCGGCGCTCGGCGGTCGGGGTGGAGCGCGCCACCACCCGGCCGGAGCTGGAGCGCTCCATCGCCCGGATGGACTCCATCTCGCTGCAGCTGGACTGGAGCACGGCGTCGCTGAACCGTTCCACCGCCTCGCTGGAGACGGTGCTGACGCGGATCGAGCGGGGCGAGGGGACGCTGGGGAAGCTCTCCCGCGACGAGTCGCTGTACAACAACCTGAACCAGGCAGCCAGCAACGCGAGCCAGGCGGCGAGCAACGCCAGCTCGCTGATGGAGGACATCCGGCAGAACCCGAAGAAGTACATCGATCTCCGGGTGTTCTGAGCCGTCGCGGTGTACGATACGAAGGGGGGTCCCGGCCGGG
>DATAAL010000313.1:0-8015 GCA_036260145.1 Longimicrobiaceae bacterium
CGACGCTCCAGCAGCTCGCGGATCACCTCGGGGTTCCCCTTCCCCCCCGTGTGCCGCATCACCTGCCCGACGAAGAAGCCCATCAGCCCCGTCTTCCCGCCGCGGTACTCCTCCGCCTTGGCCGCATGGCCTGCGACCACCTCCTCCACCAGGGGCGCCAGCGCCCCCGGGTCGCTGACCTGCCGCAGCCCCCGCCGCTCCACGATCTCCGCGGGGTCGCCGCCCTCCCGCGCCAGCTCGGCCAGCACGGTCCGCCCCGCGCCGCTGGAGAGGGTGCCGTCCTCCACCAGGAGGATCAGCGCGTGCAGCTCGCGGGGGCCGAAGGCGATCTCGTTGATCCCCCTCTCCTTCACCTCCAGGAGGAGCACGTTGAGGATCCAGTTGGCCACGCTCTTCGGCCGGCTCCCCAGCCCGACGGTGGCCTCGAACAGGTTGGCCACGTCCTCCACCCGGGTGAGCACCTCCGCCTCCTCGGCGGAGAGCCCCAGCTCCTCCCGGTACCGGCTCCGGCGCGCCTCCATCCCGGGCGAGCGCTGCACCTCGGGCGCGGGGCGCGGCCGGGGGGCCTCCGCCGCGGGCTCCTTCGGGGCCCGCTCCCGCTTCGCGGGCGGCTGCGTCCGGGCGGGGGCGGCCGCCGCCCGGGCCCAGGTGTCGCGCAGCGTCACCGTGCGGTTGAAGACCAGCGCGTCCGGAGTGGACTCCACCGGATCGGAGCAGAAGTAGCCCAGCCGCTCGAACTGGTAGCGGCTCCCCGGCGGGTCTTCGCGCACGCCGGGCTCGATCACGGCGTCCCCCCTCACCACCAGCGACTCCGGGTTCAGGTAGGCCCTGAAGTCCTCCTCCCCCGCCTCCGGGTCGGGGATGGTGAAGAGCCGGTCGTAGAGGCGCACCACGCACGGAAGCCCGTGCGCGGCCGAGACCCACTGGATGGTCCCCTTCACCGTACGCCCGTCGGGGGTGCTCCCCCCGCGGGTGGCGGGGTCGTAGCTGCAGCGCAGCTCCACCACCTCGCCGTGCTCGTCCTTGATCACCTCCTCGCAGCGGATCACGTAGGCGTAGCGGAGCCGCACCTCGGCGCCGGGGGAGAGCCGGTGGAACCCCTTCGGCGGGTTCTCCAGGAAGTCGTCGCGGTCGATCCACAGCTCGCGCGAGAAGGGGAGGGGGCGCGAGCCCTCCTTCGGCACGTCGTGCGGCCAGTAGGGGGCGTCCAGCGCCTCCGTCTCCCCCTCCGGGTAGTTGGTGAGCACCACCTTCAGCGGGCGGAGCACGCAGAGCACGCGCGGCGCCCGGGTGTTCAGGTCGTCGCGGATGGCGAACTCCAGCTTCCCCACGTCGATGCGGTTCTCCGCCTTCCCCACCCCCATCCGCTCCCAGAAGGCGCGGATGGCCTCGGGGGTCACCCCCCGCCGCCGCAGCCCCGCCAGCGTGGGCATGCGCGGATCGTCCCACCCGCTCACGTGGCCGCCCCGCACCAGCTCCAGCAGCTTGCGCTTGCTCACCACCGTGTACTCCAGGTTCCCCCGCGCGAACTCGTACTGGTGCGGCCGGGACGGCTCCCGCCCTCGGGAGCGCTCGAAGTCCTGCCACCCCTCCACCACCCAGTCGTAGACCGCCCGGTTGTTGTCGAACTCCAGGGTGCAGAAGGAGTGGGTGATCCCCTCGACGGCGTCCTCGATCGGGTGGGCGTAGTCGTAGAGCGGGTAGATGCACCACCGGTCGCCGGTGCGGTAGTGGTGCGCGTGCCGGATGCGGTAGAGCACCGGGTCGCGCAGCAGCATGTTGCGCGCGGCCAGGTCGATCCGGGCCCGCAGCACGTGGGCGCCGTCGGGGAACTCGCCCGCCCGCATCCGGCGGAACAGCTCCAGGCTCTCCTCCGCCGGGCGGTCGCGGTAGCGGGTGGGCCGCCCCGGCTCGGTCACGGTCCCCCGCGCCTCGCGGATCTCCTCCTCGGTGGAGCTGTCCACGTACGCCTTCCCCTGCCGGATCAGGAACTCGGCGTACCGGTACATGTCCTCGAAATAGTCGGCCGCGAAGTACAGGTGCTCCCCCCAGTCGAAGCCCAGCCACCGCACCACGTCGATGATGGACTCCACGTAGTGCTGGTCCTCGGTCTCGGGGTTGGTGTCGTCGAAGCGGAGGTGGCAGCGCCCCCCCGTCTCGGCGGCGATGCCGAAGTTGAGCACCAGCGACTTGGCGTGCCCGATGTGCAGGTACCCGTTGGGCTCCGGGGGGAAGCGGGTGACGATGGTGACGTACTTCCCGCTCCGCAGGTCCTCGGCGACGATCGCGCGGACGAAGTCCACCCCCGGCGCGGGGCCGGCGGTCAGCGCGCGGACGACCTCCTCCCGGCTGAGCTCCCCGTCGATCACCAGCACGCTCCCCTCCACCGGGATCACCTCGGGGAGCGGGGTGCCGGGGGCGGGATCCCCGTCCAGGGCCATCAGCCCCTCGCGGTCCTCCCCCAGCTCCAGCTCGATGGCCGAGCCGAGCATCCCCTCCGACAGCTCCCCCCGCAGCTTGCCGACGCGGATCTTCGTGCCGTCCGGGAGGGTGGTCCCCGCGCGGATCAGCGGGTACGAGGCGCCCGCCTGCACGTTGGGGGCGCCGGTGATGACCTGCAGCCGGCGCTCGCCGCCGTCGTTCACCGCGCAGACGCGCAGCCGGTCGGCGTTGGGGTGCTGCGCCACCGACTCCACCCGGCCCACCACCACGGGGCGCAGCATCTCCGCCAGGGGGACGATCCGGGAGACCGGGATCCCCCGCTCACGGAGTCGCGCGGCGATCTCCTCCGGGGTGCCGGTGAGGGAAGGAACCAGGGAATGAAGGGCGCGGAGACTCAGGTTCACGCCGTGCTCCGAGACTGGGGTTTGCGGTTTCGGCCGCCCTGAAAGTAGGGGCGGGCGCCGCGCGGGGGAACCCTCGCCGGGGAGGGCGCCCGCCGCGGTTTCTCCCGGGGGGAGAGGGGGTTCACCAGAAACGAATGTCCTACTATATTGGTACGCAACTTGATACGGGGCAATCACATCCGATTGCCGGCGGCGGCCCGGGAGAGCCCCTGGAGGGGCGGTGCCGACCGTCGAGCCCACCGAGAGACCGAGAGATGCTGCGAACCGCCTCCCTGCTCCTGACGATCCTGGTCACCGCGGCCCCGCTGGCCGCGGCGGTGGAGGTGTCGGTCTCGCTCCGTGGCTCCAAGTCGTCGATGATCCGCCAGAACCAGGTGGCGCGGGCGGAGAACTTCACCTTCCTCCGCACCCCGGACCAGGTGCACGGGTTCGTGGAAAAGGGATACCTGGTGCCGCTCCCCGGGAGCGCGGACTACCGGGTCAATCGGGGCGTCTCCTTTCCCTACGCGCGCCCCGAGACCCGCAGCTTCGTGGAGTGGATCTCCGGCGGGTACCGGGCCGCGTGCGGGGAGCCGCTGGTGGTGACCAGCCTGACCCGGACGCAGGCGGTGCAGCCCGCCAACGCCCACGAGCTGTCGGTGCACCCCACGGGGATGGCGGTGGATATGCGCATCAGCCGGAACGCGGCGTGCCGCAACTGGCTGGAGAACATGCTCCTGGGGCTGGAGCGGGAGAACGTGCTCGACGTCACCCGGGAGCGGAACCCGGCGCACTACCACGTGGCCGTCTTCCCGCACGCCTTCCGGGGGTACCTGGCGCGGACGGCGACGGCAGAGCCGAAGCAGCGACCGGAGCCCACGCCGCAGCGCTCCGTCCGCCCCGCTCCGGCAGCGCACCGGCCGGAGCCCGTCCCCGCTCCGGTGCACGGCGGGGAGGCAATGCACTCCGGCGGCGGGGTCCCCAGGGTGGCGCTGGCGCTGGTCACCTTCGGCGTCCTCCTGCTCTTCTGGAGCGAGCGCGTGCTGGGGGGGCGCCGGTCCCGGGAGTGGGAGTGAGCCCCGGCGGGGCAGGCACGGGAGCGGGGGTGTCGGTGACGACACCCCCGCTTTTTTGCGCGCGGCGGCCGGGAGATTGCGGGGAGTCGGCCCGCGTCCGGAGCGGCAACCCTGACCAGGAGCGGGATCCATGGCGCAGAGGGTGTGGTGCGTGTTCCAGCGGCTTCCGGGGGAGAGCTGTCCCGGTCTTGCGGCGGTGTGCGCCTCGCGGGAGGCGGCCGAGACGCTGGTGCGGATCAGCGAGAAGGACGAGGCGGAGCAGGGACGCCCGCTGAGTGCCTGGACGATCCGCTCCTGGGGGGTGCTGGACGGGGAGGTGGGGAAGATCGACGACATCCAGCACATCAGCGACGTGCTGGACCCGATGCGCGAGGGGGTGCTCCCGGTGGAGGAGGAATCCGCGGCGGGGGGGGAAGACCCTCACCTGGCGACCTGAGACAGGTCCCCATCCCCCGACCCCCACGCCCGCGGGGGGCACGCCCAACACAGCAGTTACAAGGCAGTCAAGGAGCTTACCGGTCCGATCGATCCCCCAGGTCGGCCAGGCGCACCCGGACCAGGTCGTCCAGGAGCTCGTCGGGGACACCGTACACCTCCTCCGCCAGGAAGCGCCGGGTCTCCGCCTCGTTGCTCGCCACCTGCCGCAGCAGGCCCGCCAGCCGCTCCCTCGACAGCCCCACCCGCCGGGCCGCCTCCGCCAGCCGCCGGTACGCCTCGCGCCGCGCCGCCTGCTCCTCCGGGGTCTCGCCCGGCTCCCACGGCTGTCGCGCCATGCTCACGCCACGGCTTCCGCCCGGTCGTTCACCGGGGTAAGCCAGCCGTACGGGTCGGGGCTCCGCCCGTGGACCAGGTCCAGGAAGCGGCGCTGCAGCTCCCGCGTCACCGGCCCGATCCCCCCGCTCCCCACCGGGATGCGATCCACGCTGCGGATGGGGGTCAGCTCGGCGGCGGTCCCGGTGAAGAAGAGCTCGTCGGCGGTGTAGAGCGTCTCCCGAGGCACCGGCTGCTCGCGCGTGGGGATCCCCAGGTCGCGCGCCAGCGTCAGGATGCTGTCGCGGGTGATCCCCGGGAGGTTGGTCCCGTCCAGGTTGGGGGTGATCAGGGTGCCGCCGCGCACCAGGAAGAGGTTCTGCCCGCTCCCCTCGCTCACCATTCCCCCGGGTCCCAGCGCGATGGCGTCGGCGTAGCCGTCCGCCAGCGCGTGCATCCGGGCGAGCTGTCCGTTCAGGTAGTTCCCCGCGATCTTGGCGTGGGCGGGGTAGGTGTTGGGCTCCTGCCGCTGCCAGGAGGAGACGCACACGTCCACTCCCTGCTCCAGCGCCCCCTCTCCCAGGTACGTCCCCCAGGGCCAGCACACCAGGTACGTCTCGACGGGGCTCCCGATGGGGTTCATCCCCGCGGCCCCGTACCCCCGGACCACCATGGGGCGCAGGTAACACGCCTCCACCCTGTTGCGGCGCACCAGCTCACGGCACCCCTCCGTCAGCTCCGCGATTCCGTGGGGGAGCTCCATCCGGTACACCTTGCACGAGTCCACCAGCCGGCGGAGGTGCTCCTCCAGGCGGAAGATGGCCGGCCCTTCCGGGGTGGCGTAGCAGCGGATCCCCTCGAAGACCGAGGACCCGAACTGCAGGGAGTGGCAGAGGATGTGGACGGTGGCGTCCCACCAGCGGATGAACTCGCCGTCCCTCCAGATCCACTCCGTCTCGTTGATCCTGTTCGACATGTGCAGCCCTTCTAGAGGCAAGGGGGCCCACCCGGTGCGCCCGGAGGGAGCTTCCGGCTCCCGCGCCGGAAGGGTATCGCCCCGACAGCGTACACGCTCCCGGGGCGGTAGGTCAACCCACCCCCGGGGGGTTCCCGGTCCCGGAGAGGCACCCGTTCTGCCGCCGGCCGGCTCCGGTCGTGGATAAGCGTTTGCCAGTTCTCTGGTTAGGGAATTGGACACACGCGCGGATCGTGCACATATTCCAGGCGGGCTCCTCGACTCCGAGGGGCGCGGCCGTACTGATGCGGGGCGTGCGAAGGTCCTTCGCACCCCGCGTATCGACCTCACCTCGAAAAGTCCTGCGAATGGCCGACGTTGCGATCGATCTGGGGACCGCGAACACCTTGGTCCAGGTCCGGGGGAAGGGGATCGTCCTGAACGAGCCCTCCGTGGTGGTGGTGGACCGCTCGACCGGGCGCCTGGTGGCCGCAGGCCTGGAGGCGAAGCGGATGATCGGCCGGACGCCGGACGGCCTGGCCGCTGCGCGCCCGATGCGCGACGGCGTGATCGCCGACGTGGACAAGGTCGAGATGATGCTCCGGCACTACCTGGCGCGGGTAGTGGCGCGGGGGCCGTTCCGCTCCCGGCCCCGGGTGATCGTGGGGGTGCCGTCGGGGATCACGGAGCTGGAGCGGCGCGCCGTGCGCCAGGCGGTGCTCGCCGCGGGCGCGAGGGAGGTGTTCCTGATCACCGAGCCGATGGCCGCGGCGATCGGGGTGGGGCTCCCGGTCACCACCCCCACGGCGAGCATGGTGGTCAACGTGGGGGGAGGGACCACCGAGATCGGGGTGATCGCGCTCGCGGGGCTGGTGGCCGAGAACTCGGTGCGGGTGGCGGGGAACGAGATGGACGACGCCATCGTCAGCGCGCTCCGCAAGCAGTACAGCCTGCTGATCGGCGAGGAGACGGCGGAGAGCATCAAGATGCAGCTCGGCTCCGCGGTCCCGGGGGACGGGGAGGAGGAGATGAGCGCAACGGGCCGCGACCTGGTGACCGGGATCCCCGCGACCGTCCGCGTCCGCTCGGCCGAGGTCCGGGAGTGGATCCAGGAGCCCGTGCGGGTGATCGTGGCCGCGGTGCGGGCGGCGCTCGAGGTGGCCCCGCCGGAGCTCGCCGCGGACCTGGTGGATACCGGGCTGGTGCTGACGGGGGGCGGCTCCCTCCTCCGCGGCCTGGACCGGCTCCTCGCGAGCGAGACGGGGCTCCCCGTGCACCGCGACCCCGACCCGATGAAGTGCGTGGTCCGCGGGGCGGGGATGGTGCTGGAGGACTGGGCCCGGTACCGCGAGGTGCTCTCCGCGTAGGCCGCGCGGATTGCGGCGCGGCGCATGGCCCGCTATCCGTATTCCCGGGGCTCGCTTCCGCCCCTGCTCCGCTCCCCCCCATCTCCGGGTCCCGTGCCGATCCCCCTGACGCAACTCCGGCTGCGCCCGCCGGTCCGGCGCGCCGCGCTCGTCCTCACCCTGCTGGCGGCCGGGTGCGCCCCCGTCGCCCCCGCCGGCCCGACCCTCGCGCCCTCCCCGGCGCGGAGCGCGTACGTCTACCCCGGCGCGGAGTGGGAGCGGGTCGCCCACCCGGAGTCCATCGGCTGGTCGCGCCCCGGGCTGGACAGCGTCCGCGCCCGCCTGTCGCAGCTCCCCACCACCGGCTTCCTGGCGGTGGTGGGCGGGCGGGTGCTGCTGGAGCACGGGGACGTGCGGGCGCTGAGCTATCTGGCCTCGGTGCGCAAGAGCGTCCTCTCCATGCTCTTCGGCCGGTACGTGACCGGAGGGACCGTCGACCTGGAGGAGACGCTGGCGGAGCTGGGGATCGATGACGTGGGCGGGCTCAGCGAGCAGGAGAAGCAGGCCACCGTCCGGCACCTCCTCTCCGCCCGTTCCGGCGTCTACCACCCGGCCTCCAACCCCGGGGACAACCTGGCCGATGCCCCGCCGCGCGGCTCGCAGAGGCCGGGGACGTACTTCCTGTACAGCAACTGGGACTTCAACGCGCTCGGCACCATCTTCGAGCGGAAGACGGGGCGGAACCTCTACGATGCGCTGGAGAGCGACCTGGCGCGCCCGCTGGGGATGCAGGACTTCGACCGCTGGCTCCAGGAGAAGTCGGGCGACACCACCCGCTCGGTGCACCGGGCCTACCATATGATCCTCTCCACCCGGGACATGGCGCGGTTGGGATACCTGATGCTGCGGGAGGGGAGCTGGGCGGGAACGCAGGTGGTGCCGCGCGCCTGGGTGCGGGAGAGCACCCGCGCGGTCACCCCGGTGCACGAGATGAACCCCGCGGCGCTGCGCCGGGGGCCGTTCGGGTACGGCTACCTGTGGTGGGTGTGGGACGGGGAGCACG
>DATAAL010000314.1:0-11580 GCA_036260145.1 Longimicrobiaceae bacterium
ACGTCGTGCCGCATGAACGCCGCGGGGAAGCGCTCCGTCGCGCCCCCCTTCTCGAAGGTGAGAACCACGAACTTGAAGCGGCTGTCCACTCCCTCGAAGATCGACTTTCGATTCTCGAAGCCGAAGAGGCCGCTGACCCGCGTCCGCGCAAACAGCATCTCGCGGAGTCCCATGGATCCCAGGTCCGTGTAGATCCCGCTCGGGACCACGATGCCGCACTCACCGCGCGGGCGGAGCAGGTGATAGCTCTGCTCGGTGAAGAGCTTGTACAGGTTCAGGTCGATGCTGGCCCTCTTACGGTTGACGACGGGTGTGTGCTGGTTGGCCCGGAACTGGGGACTGGTACGGAACCAGAGATTCGCGTGGGGGAACCGGGAATGGTACTTCAGCCACGCCTCGCGCACCTCTCCGTTCTTCAGCAGCTTTCCCTGCTCCCGCTCGAACTCCTTGATGGTCATCTTGTTGGTCGTGACCAGCTCCGAGTACTCGGCGAAGAACTCCTTACCCTGCGGCTTGAAGGCGTCCCAGGGTGGATTGGTGATGATCACGTCGAACCCGCCGCGCCCCACCAGCACCTCGTCGAACTCGTACGCCCAGTGAAAGGGATGCAGCTCCACGATGTCGGAGAGCGTCAGCGCACGCCTCTTCGGCCTTCCTTGCTCCCCCCGGGCAGCATCCCACGTCGCCTCCTCGAACCTGATCCCCAGCCTGGAGAACTCGTCGAGCAGCATCTCGTTCAGGTGCCGGTTCGCCTCACGGCGATGCTCCTCGATCCCTTTCCGCAGGTCGTGCAGCTTCGCGGGGTCCGGCTCCTCCGTCATCGCCGCGTCACGGTACGCCTTCACCAGACGGTTCTTCTCCCGCACCAGCTCGCGGTACGGCTTGAAGAACAGATTCCCCTGCGCGTTGCGCTGGTCGAACGCCGCCTCGTCCACCTGGAGCAGCCCGATGAGAGAGTTCCCCGCCAGGATGTTGAAATCGATGTTGGGCAGCGGCTCCATCTGGTCCGCGCGCTCCACGGACGAGACCAGGGCCAGGAAGAGGCGCAGCCGCGCGATCTCCGTGGCCTCCTCCATCAGATCCACGCCGAAGAGGTTGCTGGAGATGATCTGCTTCTTGATGTAGTACGGAAGGCTGGGGTGCTCCCGCTCAATCTTCGCCAGCCTGTCCGACAGGTAGCGGTCGTTCAGGAGCTTGATGTGGCCGATCACGGGGCCGTAGATGTCGATCAGCGTCTTCATCGCCGCCACCAGGAACGCCCCCGAGCCGCACGCCGGGTCCAAGATCGACAGCTCCGGGAGCACCTTCTCCAGCAGGTAGCGGCACAGCGGTGCGTCAAGCCGCAGTATCATCTCCGACAGGGAGTCGAAGCGGCGTGGCGCCGGCGCGCCCGGGACGCCCCGGTCGTTCACCTTCTGCAGGATCAGCCGGTGGATCGTCTGCTCGCAGAGATAGCCGGTGATCTCGGTGCGCGTGTAGTAGGCCCCGAACGCCTTCTGGTTGATGTACTTCTCGAAGATGTAGCCCAGGACGTCGGGGTTGATCTCGTCGTCCTTCCCCCCGGGCGTGTCGTTCAGGTTCCAGGAGTAGCTCTCGAACAGCGCCAGCAGCCGCTCGAACGCGGTGTCCGGGATCCGGATCGCGTACCTCTCCTCCAGCGAATGACGGAGGAAGAGCCCACCGCTCAGGTAGGGGATCTCCCCCAGGAGCTCCCGTACCCGCTCCGAGCGCTGCGCCGCGGGCTTCGCGAACCCCTCGAAGAAGAGGTCCTGGAGGAAGACGTCGTAGTACCAGTATCCCCCCCTCCCCTCCGCCTGCTCCAGCTTCTTCCGCAGGTACCTCGTCGCGCCCCCGTCCAGGAAGAACTTCTCCTGGAGGAAGTAGATGAACATCAGCCGGTTCAGCATCACGCTCGCGTACCAGCGCCGGTCGCGCTCGTCGCCGATCCCCTCGATCATCCCCAGGAAGAAGTCGTGCTGGTCCTTGAAGTCCCTGTAGAACTTCCTGGTCACCCGCTCCACGTCCAGCGAGTCCCGTAGCCGGTTGGCCACCCCCACCACTCCCTCGCGGACGTTCCCCTCCTCGTCGAAATCGCCCAGATCCATGAACAGGCCGCTGAGCCTGGAGAGGAACAGGTCTCCCGTCTGGCCGTGGAAGTACGGGTGCTCCCGGGGAACGCGCTTCCCGTTCTCGCGCTTCACCCAGTACCACAGGCTCCGCGTCCGCTCCCGGTCCACGAAGACCAGCAGGTTCTCGTAGTGCAGCTCCGAGATCTGCCTGTGGATGGCCGCGCGCGCCCCGGCGTCGGGGATGTCGTCCGTCTCCACCTCCATCACCACCACGCCGGCCAGCTCCGCGACCCGGCGGCGCCGGTACTCCACCCCACCCGCCTCCGCCGTCTCGTAGCGGGTGGATGCGGGCCGCCCCCACCCCAGCTCCTCCACGAACAGTTCGGTGAACTCGAAGGCATTCAGGTGCTCGCGAGTCCGTCTCGTATCGATCTTCGCCATGGTGCGTGCCGCGATTGCGTGAGGGGCGTGCTGCAGGGACCGGAACGGACGGGTGGGGGATTCAGGCGGGCGAGCGGAGGTCGAGCGAGCAGATGATCTGCGGCTCGCGCTCCGCCTCCGACTCATCCACCACGCTCAGGCGGTCCTCGTCGCGCAGCGCAATCACCAGCTCCGCCAGCCGCGCGTCGTCGATTCCAGCGCGGAGCTGACGGTTCAGCGTGTCGGTGGCGGTGGCGCGGAGCGGGTAGCGGTACACGTCGTCGATGGCCCGCGCGAGATCCGGGGTGTCCATCAGCGTCCCGCGGATCCCTTCCCCGTATCGCTTGAGCCGCTCGTACACGCGGAAGCGCGCTCCCGAAGGGCGTCCGAGCTGCCCGCCCAGCGTGGCCTCCTCGCGCACCACGTGCTCCACGCCGGAGCGCACCAGGTCGTGGTGCCGCGGTCCGTGCGGGACGGCCGGGGTGTCGGGCGCGCACGCGGCCACGCGCAGGATACGGAGCTGCGACTGGCTCACCACCTCGCCCGACTGGTTCACCCAGGCCAGCGCGTCGTTCCCATCGGCCGTGCGCAGGTAGACCAGCGCCCCGGGTGGCTCGGCCTCGCCCGCCACGTGCTGGCGGGCGGAGAGCACCACGTGGGGGAGCGCCGGGATGGCGCGCGCCAGGGAGGGATCGGAGTCCACCGCGTTCTTCCAGATCTGGTACGCTTCCGACGACAGGTCCACCTCCCCCTCCAGCTCCTCCCCGTCCAGCAGCCCCGCCTTTTCATTGTACAGGTCGTGCAGGTACGAAACCTCCTCCTCGTCCTCGAAGAACACCTCGTCGGTTCCCACCACCTCGCGGTTCTCCCGCAGGCGCTGGAGCACGCGGGTACGCAGCCGGATCACCCGCTCCACCCCGTCCGCCGGGAGGAACGAGTACACCTGGATGGTGTCCGCCCTCTGTCCGATGCGGTCCACGCGCCCCGCGCGCTGGATCAGGCGGATGATGGCCCAGGGCAGGTCGAAGTTCACCACCACGTGACTGTCCTGGAGGTTCTGTCCCTCGGAGAGCACGTCGGTGGCCACCAGCACGCGCAGCTCGTCCCGCGGGTGCACGCGGGACCGCTTCCCGTTGCTCTCGGGGGAGAACCGCCACACCATCTCGGTGGGGTTTTCCGTCTCTCCCGTCACCCCCGCCACCCCGGTGATGCTTCGTGCCGCCAGCTCGTCCGTGAGATAGCGCACGGTGTCGGCGAACTGCGAGAAGACGAGCACTTTCTCCGACGGGTGCCCCTCGGTGACCAGCGCCACCAGCGCGTTCAGCTTGGCGTCCCGGCAGGGCTCCCACCGGCCGAAGTCCTCCAGCAGGGAGAGGATCGTCTCGGCGTCGGCCTGCAGCACGCGCCGGAGCTCCGGGAGGAAGAGGGTAGGGCGGACCCAGGTGAAGCGCCCTCCATAGCGGCTGCGGAAGAGCTCGTATATCCCCGCCGCCCGGCTGCGGTACTCCGCCTCCCCCACTCCCGTACCCGCCCCGATAGCCTCCAGCGCCCCGGCCAGGGCGCCCCCTCCGCCGGGTTCGGGTCCCGCCAGCATCGGCTCCGGCTCGGTGTCGGTCTCCGCCGTAGCGGCCGCGTCCATGAGCTCGGCGCCCTTGGTCCCCAGAGGGAGGTCCAGTCCGTTCTCGATGGCGTGCAGGAAGACGTAGTTGCGGAGCGCGTGCCGCTCCAGCGACAGCAGAAAGGCGGGACCACAGCTCTCCAGCCGCTTGAACAGGTTCGTACGCGAGAAGCCCATCAGGCGCTTCCCGGCCCGCGAAAGCCCGTCCAGCACCCGCGCCTCTCCCGCGGAGGGGCGCTCAGGTGGGTTCGGGTGCACGTAGTTGCCCAGCCCGTACCGGGGGAGGGAGAGGGAGTTGATCGCCTCCACCACCCGGTCCGAGAAGAGGCGGGCGTACGGGTCGGCCGGGTCGGATGGGTTCACCGCGAAGCCGCAGCGCAGTGGCCTCCGCTCCGGGAAGTAGGCGCGGCGCCCCCCGGGGAGGGAGAGGTAGCTGCGGCCCCCCTCCCCGTCCCGCTGCGCGTAGTTGGCCTTGATGAACCCGCGCGTTCGCCGCACCAGGTAGCGACGCATCAGCTCGCGCCAGTCGTCCACGTACTCGCTCTTCTCGAACGCGGCAAGCGTGCTGACCCCCGCCTGGTACCGCCGCACGAACTCCAGCTCGCCCATCTCGGCGAGGAGCCGCTCGGGGCGGATGCCCAGGTTCTCCTCCGGTGGCACGAAGAGCCGGAGCTGCGCGGAGAGGTCCAGGTGCGATTTGTTGTACGGTGTCGCGGATAGCAGGATGCACCGGCTCTCGTTCTCGCGAATGTACTCCTGGAGGATGCGGTACCGCTTCCCCTCCCGGTTGCGGAGGTTGTGGCTCTCGTCGATCAGCACCACCCGGTAGCGGCGGAGGTCCGGCAGCTCGCTCTCCACCCTGCTCAGGGGGACGATGCGGGCCAGCAGCCGGTAGCGCGAGGCGTAGTCGTCCCATATCGGGACCAGGTTCTTGGGGCAGACGATCAGCGTCTCCAGGGACAGGTCGTCCTGGAGGATGCGCGCCAGGGCGGTGGCCATCATCGTCTTCCCCAGCCCCACCACGTCACCGAGCAGCACCCCCCGCCGCTTCACCACGTGATGCGCGGCGATCTTGACCGCGGCCTTCTGGAAGTCGAAGAGCTGCTCCTCGAACTCCCGGGGGAGACGGAACTCGGCCAGTCCGCTCCGGGCTTCCTGCGAGAGATGATAGGCGATCTTCAGGTAGATGTGGTAGGGCGGGATCAGCTCCTCGCGGGCCCAGCTCTCCTCGATGACCGCGGCCAGCTCCTCCGAGATGTCCACGCACCACCGGTCCTCCCAGCGGTCGTCGAACCAGCGCTGGAGCTTCGCGCAGGCGTCGTGGTCGAGCACGTCCACGTTCAGTTCGCCCTGACGCGAGAGGCCCGCCAGCGTCAGGTTGCTGCTCCCCACCACTCCCAGCGTGGGATTGTTGGGATCGGGACGGTGAAGGAGGTACAGCTTGGCGTGCAGGGGGTAACGGAGAAAGAGTTTCACCACCACCTTACGCTCGCGGAGCTGCCGTCCCAGTCTGCGTAGCGCCGCCTCGTCCTGGTTGGTGGGCGCACCCAGCGTGAGCTGCCGGCGGAAGTCCTCGGCGGCCTGCTTCTTCAGACGGAGCACCTTCTGCTGGTCGACCCCGTCCGTCCCGGTGCGCAGGCTCAGAGTCTCCCGCAGCTCGTCGTGGGGGCTGCCGTGCATCCCCACGAGCAGACGGCAGCAGTGCCCCTCCCCGCCCGGCCAGCGGTCCACGAGGGTGTCGACGTGCTTCCATCCGCGGAGGTTGAAGTAGCCGACACAGAAGTCCGCGCGCTCGCTCAGCAGGAGCGTGTCCCGGAGCGCGGGGAGCAGCTTGAGATCGATGTTGTCGAAGATGCGCGGCATGCCAGGAAGAGCCGGGGAGAGACCCGGTAAACGTAAGGGCTCGCGAAGACCTCCGCAAAGAGCCGGGGGAGACCCCCACCGCTCCCACGCGCCCCGGGGACATTCCCCTTGCGCAGGGACAAAAGCAGATGTACTGTTGTGCACGAGTACCACACTGCCACACGGGAGCCTCGATGCTGGTGAACCTGGACCCTCACGACGCGCGGCCCCTGTACCTCCAGATCATGGACGAGGTACGGCGGGCACTCGTCGTCGGCACACTCCGGCCGGAGGACCCGCTCCCCTCGGTCCGGGAGCTCTCCTCCGAGCTGGTGGTGAATCCGCGGACGGTGTCGCAGGCCTACCGGGAGCTGGAGCGCGAGGGCGTCGTCTACGTGAGACGGGGACAGGGGACCTTCGTGGCCCCGGGCGCCCACCCCGACGACCAGGAGCGCCGCGCCCTCGCCCGGGGAGTGGCCAAGCGGGCGCTGCTGGAGGCACGGCGCAACGGGGTGGGGGTGGAGGAGCTGGTGACGATCATCCGGGAGGTGGCGACCGAGGAAGAGGGGGAGCCCTCCGGATCGGCCTCCGCCGCGAACCAGGGAGACACGGAATGAGCCGCCTGATCCACTCTGATCCGGAGGCCGGCGCCTGCGCGGTGGCCACCCACGGGCTGTGCAAGCGGTACGGTGGGGAGACGGCGCTCGAGGGCGTCGATCTCTGGGTTCCCGACGGAGCGGTGTACGTCCTGATCGGACCCAACGGCGCGGGGAAGAGCACCACGCTCAAGGTGCTGATGAACCTGGAGCGGCCGGACGCCGGGACTGCGGAGGTCTTCGGGCTGGACACCGTCCGGCGCGGTCCCGAGGTGCGGGCGCAGGTGGGTTACGTCCCGGAGCATCACGATCACGGCTATCGCTGGATGACGTGCGGCCGCCTGCTCCGGCACGTGGCGGCCTACTACCCGGCGTGGGACCCCGCCTATGCGGACCACCTGAGCCGGGCCTTCGATCTGCGCCTGGACCGCAGGGTCGGCGCCCTCTCCAAGGGCGAGGCCCGGCGCCTCCACCTCGTGCTGGCGCTGGCGCACCGCCCTCCCCTCCTGCTCCTGGACGAGCCGACCGACGGCCTCGACCCGGTGGCGCGCAACCGGACGCTGGCTCTGCTGGCTGAGCACCTCGCCGACTCGCCGACCACCGTCCTGGTCTCGACGCACCAGATCTACGAGATGGAGAGCCTGGCGGACCACATCGGGGTGCTCCGGGAGGGGCGACTGGTGGCGCAGATGCCGCGCGACGAGCTCAAGCGCACGGTCCGGCGGTACCGGATCGAGGTGCCGGAGGGGTGGGAGGCGCCGCCGGAGCTCCGGAGCGCGGGGCCGCGGCGCCCCGGCGCCGGGCGCGAGTTCCAGTGGACGCTGGTGGGCGAGGAGCGCGAGGTGACCGATCGCCTCACCCTCTCCGGAGCCCGCGTGCGCGAGGTGACGACGCTGGGGCTGGAGGACGCGGCCCTCGCCTTTCTCCCCGAGGAGGTATCGCGATGATCGAGACGGCACTTCATCCCACGCCGCGTCCGCGCGACGTGCTGCGGGAGCAGCTTCGCGCCGTGGGGCTCGCCCTGCGGGTGCCGGCCGCCGCCACGGTGGCGCTGGTCGGTCTGGTGACGCTGCTCCTGACGGCCGAGTTGCTGCGCGAGGGCGGGAGGGTCGACTTCCACCCCGAGCACCAGATGCTGCCCAGCGTGGTGGGCCTCCTCCTCCCCATCGCCGTCTGGAGGGGGGAGGCGCGCTTCGGGGCCGGCTTCCTCTGGACTCTCCCCGTGGAGCGCCGCCGGCACGCGCTCGCCAGGGTCTTCGCGGGGTGGGCGTGGCTGATGGCCGCCATCGCTCTCTTCGTTCTCTGGCTCCTCGCGTTCACGCTCCTCTCCGGCGGGAGCCTCCTCGCCGAGGAGACGCTGCGCCTCCTCCCCTCCTACTCCGTTCGCGCTCCGGGCCCGATCGACCCGGCGGCCGTGAGGAGCGTGCCCTGGACGCCACAGCCGCTGCTGTGGCTGGTGCCCTTCACCGCGGCGACGGGTACGTACCTGCTCGCCAGCGCCCTCGCGCTGGGGAGCAGGTATCCGCTGCGGTGGATCATCGGGACGGTGCTCGGCGTCTTCCTGGTCGGCGCCATCGGTGACGCGGCGGACGTGAAGTGGCTGGCCTTTGGGCCCTCGAACCCGCTGGAATCGCTCCTGAACGGGCCCTACGGCCTCGACACGCTCTTCACCGCGAGGACCGAGTCCCTCAAGATCGACGTGACCCTCTCCACCGGCGAGAGCGTGGTGGTGTGGCGTGGCCTCCCCGATCTCGGCCAGTGGGCGGCGGCCACCCTGCTCTGGATCGGCGCCGGAGTCCTGGCTCTCCTGGCCGCGGCGTCGCGGCACCGGGAGGGCCGGCCGGCCTAGGCGGCTCCGGTCCTCGTCCACTCTCCATCTCCAATCCGTTTTCCACGCGACGACGCCGCTCTCCCGGCGGCCCGTCCTCACCCGGGGTGCGCCATGGAACTGCAGATTCGCAACCTCTCGAAGACGTATCCCAACGGGGTGCATGCCCTGAAGGACGTCACGCTGACGATCCCGCCCGGGATGTTCGGACTCCTCGGGCCCAACGGCGCCGGGAAGTCCACCCTGATGCGCACCCTCGCCACGCTGCAGGAGCCGGACGCCGGCTCGATCCGCCTGGGCGAGATCGACGTGGTGCGCGAGAAGGAGAGGGTCCGCGAGACGCTCGGATACCTGCCCCAGGAGTTCGGGGTCTACCCGAGGGTGAGCGCGGAGCGGCTGCTGGATCACTTCGCGGTGCTCAAGGGGATCACGGACCGGCGAGCGCGCCGGGAGGTGGTCGACGCGCTGTTGCACCAGACCAACCTGTACGAGGTGCGGAAGGAGAAGCTCGGCGGCTACTCCGGGGGGATGCGCCAGCGCTTCGGGGTCGCGGTGGCGCTGCTGGGAAACCCCCGGCTCATCGTCGTCGACGAGCCGACCGCCGGGCTGGACCCGGCCGAGCGGGTGCGGTTCCTCAACCTGCTCAGCGAGCTGGGGGAGAACGCGGTGGTGATCCTCTCCACGCACATCGTGGAGGACGTGTCGGAGCTCTGCAGCCGGATGGCGATCATCAACCGCGGCGAGATCCTGCTCGAAGCCGAGCCGCAGCGCGCGGTGGCCGCGCTGCGGGGACGGATCTGGCGGCGGGTGATCGAGAGGAGCGCGCTCCCCGAGGTGGAGCGTGCGCACGCGGTCGTCTCGACGAAGCTCCTGGCGGGGCGTACCGTGGTGCACGCCTACGGCGACACGTCGCCCGGCCCGGGGTTCGATCCCGTGGAGGCGGACCTGGAGGACGTCTACTTCAGCACCATGGCGGGCTACCACGGCCGGATCCGCGAGCAGCCGGTGCTGGAGGTGGCACGATGAAGCTCGGGGAGATCTTCCGCTTCGAGATCACCTACCAGTCGCGCCGCGTCTCCACCTGGCTCTACGTGGCGGTCCTGGCGGGGCTCACCTTCCACATGGCGAGGGAGGCGTACGTCGACAACGCGCGGAGCGGCGGCTACTTCTTCAACGCGCCGTTCGTCATCGCCGTCGTCACCCTCTTCGGCAGCCTGATGGGGCTGCTGGTACCCGCAGCGCTCTCCGGCGATGTGGCCGCGAGGGACGTGCAGACGCGGATGTATCCGCTCGTCTACACCACGCCCGTCGGCAGGGCCGCCTACCTGGGCGGCCGGTTCCTCGCCGCCTTCGCCCTCACCGCGCTGATCCTGCTCGCGGTGCCGGTGGGCCTCCTGCTCGCCGTGTTCGTACCGGGTCCGGAGCCCGAGCTCATCGGGCCGTTCCGGCCGGCTGTCTACCTCGCCGCCTACCTCGTCCTTGCGCTGCCGAGCGCCTTCGTCACCTCGGCGCTCCTCTTCTCGATGGCGGCGCTCAGCCGCCGGGCGATGGCGAGTTACCTCGGCGGCGTGCTCCTCTTCGTGGCGACCCTCCTGAGCTGGCAGTTCGTGGCCGTGCAGCTGGGGATGTGGGAGCTCGCCAAGCTGCTGGACCCCTTCGGCTTCACCACGATGGCCGAGCTGTCGAAGGTATGGACGCCGGTCGAGAAGAACACCCGCCTGATCGGGCTGGAGGGCTCGCTGCTCGTGAACCGCCTCCTCTGGCTCGGCATCGCGGTGGGTGCGCTCGCGCTCACCCACCTCCGCTTCCGCTTCGCCCACCACACCCCGCGCGCCCGGGGGAGCCGCGGCGCGGGACGGCGGGGCGCCGAAGGGGTGGTGGTCGCGCGGCGCGCCCCGATCGCCGTTCCGCGGGTCCGGAGAGCGTTCGGCGCCCGGACCCACGCGCGCCAGACCCTGGCCTTCGCGTGGGAATCGTTCCGGGAGATCGTGACGAGCTGGGGCGGGCTCGTACTCGCGGTCCTGACGGTGCTCCTGGTCCTCTCCGGGCCCGAGCTGATGGAGCACATAGGCGTTCCGCTCTACCCCACGACGGAGCGCATCACCGCGATCATCGGTGTTTCCGGGGAACCCGTCTGGGCGATCGTCCCGCTGCTCATCGTCTACTACGCCGGCGAGCTGGTCTGGCGGGAGCGGGAGGTCGGGCTGAGCGAGATCACCGACGCGGCGCCGGTGCCGGACTGGGCCCCCCTCCTGGGCAAGCTCCTGGGACTCGCCCTGGTGCTCGCTGCGCTGCAGGCGCTGATGATGGCGGCGGCGATGCTCGTTCAGGTGCTCCTGGGCTACCACGATTTCGAGGTCGGGGTGTATGTGCGGATCCTCTTCGGGCTGCAGCTCGCCGACTACCTCCTCTTCGCCCTCCTCGCCCTCGTCGTGCATGTGCTGGTGGACAACAAGTGGATCGGCCACCTGGTCCTGCTCATCGCCTATGCCCTCGAGGCCTTCGCCCAGGCGCTCGGGATCGAGCACAGCCTGCTCGTCTACGGGTCCGATCCGGGCTGGGAGTACTCGGACATGCGCGGCTTCGGGCCGTTCCTGGGACCGTGGCTCTGGTTCAAGCTCTACTGGGGGGCGTGGGCGCTGCTGCTCGCGGTGGCGGCGAGGCTGCTCTGGGTGCGGGGGAGGGAGCGGGGCCCCGGGTGGCGGCTCCACCTGGCGCGCCGCCGCCTCACGCGGCCGGCGGCCGGGGCCGCCGTGGTGGCGGTGGGGCTCATCCTCACCCTGGGTGGCTTCGTCTTCTACAACACGAACCTGCTGAACGAGCACCGCACCGCCTCCGACCGGGTGGCGCGGCGCGCCGACTACGAGCGGCGCTACGGGCGGTACGAGGGGATCCCCCAGCCCCGGATCACGGGCACCCGCCTGCACGTAGAGATCCATCCCCGGCGGCGGGAGGCGGAGATCCGCGGCACCTACCTCCTGGTGAACCGGAGCGCGGTGGCGATCGACTCCGTCCACCTGGCCACCGCCTCGAAGGTCAAGACCGGAGCGGTACGCTTCGACCGGCCGGCCACCCGGGTGCTCGCGGACGAGGAGCTCGGCCACCGGATCTACGCCCTGGAGAGGCCGCTCCGGCCCGGCGACTCGCTGCGACTCAGCTTCGTGGTGCATTTCCGGCCGCGCGGCTTCCCGGACCGAGGGATCGATC
>DATAAL010000315.1:0-2573 GCA_036260145.1 Longimicrobiaceae bacterium
TGGACCAGGAGTACTGGGCCCGCCCGATCCCCGGCTTCGGCGACCCGGAGGCGCGGCTCCTGGTGCTCGGGCTGGCGCCCGCGGCGCACGGAGGCAACCGCACGGGGCGGGTGTTCACGGGCGACCGCTCGGGCGACTGGCTGTACGCGGCGATGCACCGCGCCGGGTTCGCCAACCAGCCCACCTCCACCCACCGGGAAGACGGGCTGGAGCTGTGGGACGCGTACGTGACGGCGGCGGTCAAGTGCGCGCCCCCCGACAACCAGCCCTCGCCCGAGGAGCGGGACGCCTGCGCCCTCTGGATGCGGCGGGAGCTTGCGGCCCTCCCCCGGCTCCGCGCCGTGCTCGCGCTGGGTGGCTTCGCCTGGGGGCAGGCCCTGCGGATCCTCCGGGAGGCGGGACACCCGGTCCCCGCTCCGCTCCCCCGGTTCGGGCACGGCGCCGAGGCGCGGGTGGGGGCGCTGACGCTGATCGGCTCGTACCACCCCAGCCAGCAGAACACCTTCACGGGGCGCCTCACGACGGAGATGCTGGACGCGGTGTTCGCGGCGGCGCGCCGGGCCATTGGGTAGCAGGGAGGGTCCCCGCACACGGGAAGGGCCGGTTGCACCCGGACACCCGTCCCCCTAGCGTGTAGAGGCACGCGGCTCCCCATCCTCCCCTCCCCGAAAGGAGCACCCCATGCCACTCCCGGGAACCGTCCAGAGCGCCCCCACCGGCCTCAAGGGCTTCGACGCGAACACTCCCATCTCCGGCTCCACGGCGCAGGCGTTCGTCCAGGCCGGCTATCGCTTCTGCATCCGCTACGTCGGGCGGACGCAGATGGCCAGCTACGACCTCACCGCCGGAGAGGCGGAGACCATCCTGAACGCGGGGCTGGCCCTCATGACGGTACAGCACGTGCTGAACCCGGGCTGGTCGCCCACCGGCGCGCTGGGCACCGAGTACGGGACGAACGCCGCCGCCTTCACCCGGCAGATCGGATTTCCGCCGGGAGTGAACGTCTGGTGCGACCTGGAGTGCGTGGCCGACGGGGCGTCGGCCCAGGACGTGATCGCCTACTGCAACGGCTGGTACGACCAGGTGGCGGCGGCCGGCTACGTCCCCGGGCTCTACGTGGGGTACCAGCCCGGCCTCACGGACGACCAGCTCTACTCGTCCCTGAAGTTCCAGCACTACTGGGGCGCCTACAACGTGGATGCCGTCGTCCCGCACCGCGGCTGGCAGCTCAAGCAGTCCGTCGGCAGCGGCGGCACCATCGGGGGTCTCACCACCGAAGTCTACGACGACGACCATACCATGACCGACCAGATGGGCGGCACGGTGCTCTGGCTGGCGTCCGCATAGCCCCCACCGCGGCGGGGGTCCCGGCGTGGAGAAGAGTTGCGCCGCAACCTTTTACGGTCCGCCGCCGTAGTAGGATCAGGTTGACGTGGCGGCTACCACCCGGTAGCTTGCACGCGGAACACCTGGCGGCCCGCCGGGGGTTCCGCCCCACCCACCGCCCCGCGGTATCCCTTGGACACCTTCTTCCTGGTCTGTGCCGGCCTGGGGGGTGCCGTCCTGGTCCTGCAGCTCCTCCTGGGGATGCTGGGGATGGACCACCACGACGTCGGCGGCTTCCATCTGGACGGCGCCGAGGGGCTCAACCTCCTGAGCGTGCGGGCACTGAGCGCGGGGCTGACCTTCTTCGGGATCGGCGGACTGGCGGGGTACGCGGCGGGGCTCGGCCCGGTCGCCGCGGTCCCGCTGGCGCTCGTCCTGGGCGGGGCGGCCACGTTCGCGGTCGCCGCGATCATGCGGGCGCTCCTGCGCATGGAGAGCGACGGCACCACCCGGATCGAGCGGGCCCTCGGCGAGCCCGCCACGGTGTACCTGAGCATCCCGGGAGGACGGACCGGGCTCGGCAAGGTGCACCTCAAGCTGCAGAACCGCCTCGTGGAGTACCAGGCTCTCTCCTCGCACTCCCTTCCCACGGGTGCCCAGGTGGTCGTCGTGGACGTGGTAGGTCCCGACACCGTCGAAGTCGCCCCCACACCCGACCTCGGAGGACATCCCGATGCATAGCACTCTCGCGCTCGCCCAGGCCGACGGCCTCGGCCTCCCCTTCGTCATTTCCGGAGGGATCCTGGCGGCGCTCGTCGTCGGGCTAGGGGTGCTCTTCCTCTTCGTCTCGCGCTACAAGCGCTGCCCGGCCAACAAGGTGCTGGTGATCTCCGGCACGGTGGGCGGGGGGAACGCGGCTAAGTGCATCTCGGGCGGCGGCACCTTCGTGTGGCCCGTGATCCAGGAGTACGACTACCTGAGCCTGGAGCCGATCCAGATCGACATCCCGCTCAAGGATGCGCTCTCCTTCGAGAACATCCGCGTCAGCGTCCCCAGCGTCTTCACCGTGGCGGTGGGAACGGAGGAGGAGATCCGGCAGAACGCCGCCGTCCGCCTGCTCAAGCTGGACCAGGCGCAGGTCAAGCGGCAGGCGCAGGACATCATCTTCGGGCAGCTCCGCCAGGTGATCACCTCCATGCTCATCGAGGAGATCAACCGCGACCGCGAGGCGTTCCTGTACCAGATCC
>DATAAL010000316.1:0-2755 GCA_036260145.1 Longimicrobiaceae bacterium
GACACACCCGCCCCCCGACCAGGCTCAGCTCCGCCAGGGGATTCTGCTCGACGTCCATGAAACCTCCTGTGATTGTACTAACCACAAAAATATACTTGACAGGTTAGATTGCCAAGATTACTATACTGCTAACCATCAAAACCTGTTTTGATGGTAAATCGAGACACCTGTCGAACGGAGGGCACGATGTACCGCCAAGAGAAGCTGCGGCCGGCCAGTCCCGGCGGAGTTGCGGTCTCATTCCCCGCGGCCGGGGCCGCGCGTTCCGGATCCCGGGAGATGCCGCGGTTCGCGCGGCTGTTCGCCCAGACGTGGAGTGCCTACCTGGCAGGGTGGGGGTGGATCGTCCGGAGCGGGTACGCGCCCCCGGGGACCCTGCTCCGTGCACGCGCTGGAGTCGGCATGAGTGACCCCCTCTCCGGGAACGGTGCGGGATGAGCGAGATCGAGCGGATCCGGGACCAGCTCCGCCGCGCGCTGGAGGGAGAGGCGTGGCACGGGCCCTCGCTGCGGGAGGCGCTCGCCGGCGTCGGTGCCGGGATCGCGTCGGCGCGGCCGATCCCCGGCGCGCACACCATCCGGGAGCTCGTGCACCACCTCGCGGCGTGGCACGGCGTGGTGCGCCGCAGGCTGGAGGGGGAGGCGGTGCACGAGCCGGAGGAGGGGGACTTCCCCGACGGGGAGGACGGCAGCGAGCAGGGGTGGCAGGCGCTGCTGGAGAAGCTGGAGGCGCGGAACCGGGAGCTGCTGGATACTGTAGCCCGGGTGGACGGGGCGCGGCTGGACGAGCCGGTGCTCGAGGGGTGGTCGTCCACGTACTCCAACCTGCACGGCACGGCCCAGCACGCCCTCTACCACGCCGGCCAGATCGTGCTGCTCCGGAAGGCGGTGGCGGGCGGGTGACGGGCGGCTACGTCCGCACCCGCACCAGGAGGAACACCCCGGCCAGGAAGAAGAGCGCGTTGGGCAGCCACGCCGCCACCATGGGCTCCAGCGCGCCGCTCTCGCCCAGCGCCCGGCAGACGCGGAAGAGGAGGAGGTAGACCAGGGTGATGACGAGGCTGATCCCCACCCCGTAGGCGGCGCCGCCCCGCTTGGAGCTGGTGGAGAGGGGGGCGCCGAAGAGCACGATGACGAAGACGGCGAGGGGGAGGGAGATCTTCTGCGCCCGTTCCACCAGGAGCGGGCGCGCGTCCCCGCCCGAGCGCTCGATGGCGCGGATGAAGCGCGTCATCTCGTTGTAGCGCATCTCCTCCGGCTCCAGCGGCTCGGCCAGGAGATCCTCCGGCGTCTCCCTCAGCTCGGGGAGGCGGAGGCTGGTGAAGGAGAAGGTCCGCTCCTCCCCCGACTGCGTCAGCACGCGCAGGTATCCCTGCTCGAACTTCCACCCCTCCTTCGGGGTCCAGCGCCCCATCTGGGCGACGCCGTGCACCCCCGCCGCCCGCGGAGTGGCCTTGCGCTCCAGCACCACCCCGTGCATCTGGCTGGAGCCGGGGTCCAGCCGGCGCACCGAGAGCACCCCGCTCCGCTCCGTCTGGAAGACGAAGTTGGTCCGCAGCGTGGTCTCGCGGTCCCGGTGCTCTCCCAGGAGCACCGCCCGCTTGCGGATGGCCACCGGGACCACCTCCCCCAGCGCCATCGCCAGCCCGCTCAGGAGCACCGCCAGCACGGCGATGGGGGCCACGATCCGGTAGAACGAGACCCCCGCGGCCTTGGCCGCGCTGATCTCCATGTGCCCCGTCATCCCCCCGATGGTGAACACCGTCGCCACCAGCGCCGCGATGGGGAAGGCGTACAGGATGAAGAGCGGGAGCTGGTACACGTAGGAGAGGGCCACGGTGCTCATGGCCAGCCCCCGGTCCACGTACTTGTCCAGGTTGTCGGTGACGTCGGTGATCACGAACAGGAGCGGGAGCCCCATCACCAGCAGGACGAAGGTGCGCAGGAACTGGTAGGCGACGTAGCGGTCGAGGATGCGGATCATGCCCGCCCCTCCGCGCGCTCCCGCCGCGCCTCCCACCAGGCGCGCGCCCGGTCGAGCCTCTCCTCCCACGCCCCCCCGCCGCGCGCGGTGGACACCTCGTTCCCCATCCGGATGAACCAGAGGATCCCCAGGCTGCACATCAGCACGTTGATCGCCCACATGGCCCACCCCGCGGAGATGTACCCCTCGTCCGCCAGCGTCTCGCCGCCGATCAGACCCACGTAGTACACCGCGAAGATCAGGAGGCTGAGCGCGATCACCATCCCCACCCCTCCCCGCGGGAAGCGGATGGCCAGCGGCGCGCCGATCAGCACGAACACCAGGGTGGCCGCGGCGATGGAGTACTTCTTCTGGATCTCCACCCGGTACTCGCGGATCTGCCGCTGCAGGTCGCGGACGCGGGAGAGCTGCGACGAGAGGTTGTCGGCGGTGAGGCGCGCCGTCTGCGCCGGGGTGGTGAACGACGCGACGCCCACCGGGGGCGCCTCGGCGCTGTCCGGCCGCGGGGCGCGGCCCAGGACGCGCGCCAGGTCCTCGCGGGCGGAGCGGTGCGCGCTCTGCTTGGCCTCCCGGAGCTGGCGCTTCAGCGTGTCGATCTGCGCCTGCATCATCGCCACCGTCATCTCCCGGTCCCCCCGGTACCCGGTATTGCCTGTCCCGCCCACCTGCAGCTCGTTCGCCACCCCGGGGATCCGCCGCATCTGCTTGCGGAACTCCACCCGCTGGAAGCCCTCCGGCTGGTCCAGGTCCACCTCCCGGAGGTGCCCGTCGT
>DATAAL010000317.1:0-4584 GCA_036260145.1 Longimicrobiaceae bacterium
GGAGCCCCTCCCCGGTGGGAGCGGCGACGCGTACCGTGCGGACCCCCTCCACCCCGGGCGCTCCGTCGGTCCCGGGGTCCGGAGCGGCGTCCGCCTTGGTCCGCACCAGGATCGTCCCCCCGGGACGGAGCTCCCGGAGGAAGCCCCGCTCGTCCTCCCCCGGCGCCCGCCCCGCCTCCACGCAGAAGAGCACCAGCTGTGCCGCGGCCAGGTAGCGGCGCGCCACCTCGATCCCGATCCCCTCCACCCGGTCCACGGTCTCGCGCAGCCCCGCGGTGTCCACCAGGCGGAAGGGGTATCCCTCCAGCGACACCGTGGCCTCCAGCGCGTCGCGGGTGGTCCCCGGGATCTCGGTGACGATGGCCCGCTCCGTCCCCAGCAGGGCGTTGAAGAGGGAGGACTTCCCGGAGTTGGGGCGCCCGGCGAGCACGCTCAGCGCCCCCTCCCGGAGGAGCTCCCCCCAGGGGGCGGTGGCCAGGAGCCCGTCGATGCGCTCCCGCACCCCCGCAGCGGCGGCACGGACCCGCTCCGGCGGGACCGGGGGCTCGTCCTCCTCCGGGAAGTCGATGGAGTACACCAGGAGCGCCTGCGCCCCGATCAGCGCCTCCCGGAGCTCCTCCACCCGGCGCGACAGCCCCCGTTCCAGCTGGTGCACGGCGGCGCGGTGCAGGGCGCGGGAGCGGCCGTCGATCAGGTCGGCGACCGCCTCGGCCTGCAGCAGGTCCAGCTTCCCGTTCAGGTAAGCGCGGCGGGTGAACTCCCCGGCCTCCGCGGGGCGCGCCCCGGCGGCGAGGGCGGCGTCCAGCACCAGCTGCGGGGTGAGCCACCCGCCGTGCGTGGAGATCTCCACTGTGTCCTCCCCGGTGTAGCTCCCCGGAGCGGGGAACCAGGTCGCCAGCCCCCGGTCCAGCGTCTCCCCGCTCTCCGGATGGACCAGGCGCACCAGCCGCTGCACGCGCGCCGGGGGGGCACCCCCCAGCTCCGGCGCCAGGCGGAGGAGGAGAGGGAGGGCGTCGGGGCCGGTGATCCGCACCAGGGCGAGGGCGCCGCGCCCCGGCGGGGTGGCCACCGCAGCCACGGTGTCGGCGAATGGGGGGGGGTGCATGGGCGGGACCGACCGGTGGGTGCGGCGGCGCTCCGGGGGTTACCCCCGCCGCTTCACCCGGCGGGCCCCCCCGGTGCCACCGGGGGGACCCGGCCGCTTCGCCGCGGCCGCCTCGGCGGCCTTCTTGGCGTTCAGCTCGTCCTGCGCCTGGCGCCGCTCCCGGGCGATCAGGATCTGCTGCGGGATCCCTGCCAGGTTGCTGGCCGTGTAGTACAGGTTCAGTCCCGAGGCCAGGGTGATGAAGAAGGCGCCCATCATGACCGGGAGGAAGTACATCATCATCTTCATCTGCGGGTTGGTCTCCATCCCGCTCAGCTTGGTGCTGAGCCACTGCAGGAGGAAGGTGGAGCCGATGAAGAGCAGGGGGATGATGTAGGTCGGGTCCTTCTGCGACAGGTCCGGGAGCCACCAGAACGACTCCCCCCGGAACTCGATGGCGCTCTGGAAGACGAAGTACAGGGTGATGAAGATCGGCATCGGGATCAGGAGCGGGAGGCACCCGGCCAGCGGGTTGAACCCGTGCTCCCGGTAGAGCCGGAGCATCTCCTCCTGCTGCTTCTGCGGGTCGTTCCGGTACTTGGTCTGGATCTCCTGCATCAGCGGCTGGACCGCCATGTTCTTCATCTGCGCCCGCATCGCCTTGGCATTCAGCGGCCACAGGAGGATCTTCATCATCACCCCGAAGAGGATGAGCACCCACCCGTAGGAGACCCCCAGGGTGTCGTGCAGCTCCCGGAGCACCCAGAGCGCGGCCCCGGCGATCGGCCGGACCACCGGGCGGAGCCAGCGGTACCCGTACGGGTTCACCTCGTCCAGCCCGTACCCCACCGCCACCAGCCGGCCGTGCTCCTGCGGCCCCAGGTACGCCTGGAAGCTCCAGGCCCCGTCGCCGGCCAGGGGGAGCACGGCCTCGACCCGCGCCCGGGGGAGGAGGACGGTCCGGGCCTCCTCGCCGGACCCCTCCGTGACCCGCGCCTGCGGGAGTGGGCGCAGCGCCAGGCCGCGGAAGGCGGGGCGGTCCCCGGCCACCAGCGCGGCCAGGAAGTACTTGTCCTTGACCCCCACCCAGGTCAGTGGGCCCCCCACCGTCCGCGGCCCCTCCAGGTCGTGGAAGCCCACGGTCTCCACCCCGCTGTTCACGTACCCCACGGCGGCCAGGTCGCGGCGGAAGCGCGCCGGGTCGGCCTCGTGGACCGCGAGCCCGGTCCCCAGCCCGGTGAGGAGGAGCGCGGCGCCCGGCACCCCGGTCACCCGGCCACGGACGTCGACCAGATACTGGTCCGGGCGGAAGGTGTAGACCACCTCCACCCCCACCCCATCGGCGCCGGCGTAGGTGAAGCGGAGCGGCCGGGGAGCGTCCCCCGCGCCCAGCTCCACCCCGGGGGTGCTGGACTGGAAGGGGAGTCCCCGCAGGTCCAGGGTGTCGCGCCCCACCACCAGGCGACCCGCCAGGAAGTCCGCGACGCCCTCCGGGACCAGGTCCACTGGCCGCCCGCGTTGCACCTGCGAGGGGAAGCGGAGCAGCTCCGCCCCGACGAGCGTGGCGCCGCGGGTGGAGAAGGTGTAGCGGTACAGGGGGTAGCGGACGACCACCTCCCGCGCGGGAGCCTGCGCGGCCCCGGCCGCGGGGAGCGGGAGGGGCGCACGCGCCGCCGGGGCCGCGGAGGCGGGGGCCTGCGCCGCGACGGAGTCCCGCCGCGCGGAGCCGGCGGGCTCCGGCCGGGGCGGGGGGAAGAGGTAGTTGGTGACCAGGATCACGGCGCTCATCAGGAGCACCGCGAGGAGGACGTTTCGGTTCATCGGGTCGGTCTATGCGTTCGGGGCGCGGCCGGGGCTCCCCGCGAGTACGGCCCGGCGCGGCCCCCGGTTTCGCTCAGGGGACGGGGTCGTATCCCCCGCGGCAGAAGGGGTGGCAGCGCAGCAGCCGGCGCAGCGTGAGCCAGCTCCCCCGCGCCGCCCCGTGGCGCTGGATGGCCTCCACCCCGTACTGCGAGCAGCTGGGGTGGAAGCGGCACGAGGGCGGGGTCAGGGGGGAGATCCCCCGCTGGTAGAAGCGGATCGCCGCGATCAGGGCGCGCGCGAGCACAGCTCCTCCGCCAGCCCGGCGAGCTGCTCCCGCAGCTCCTCGAAGGACGCGGTGTACGCCTCCGGCCGCGCGCGCAGCAGGAGGTCGAGCGGGAGCGCCGCGCCGCGCAGGGCGGGGAGGACGACGGTGCGCCCGATCTCCCGCAGCCGGCGCTTCACCCGGTTGCGGTCCACCCCGCGGCGCCGGTGCTTGGGCACCACGATCCCCAGCCGCGGAAGCGCGGCGGGGGAAGGGGAGAAGAACGCATCCAGGTGACGCGTCCGTCTCCTCTTCCCCCGTCTGAACAGCTCCCGGATCTCGTCCGAGGCGGTGATCCGCCCCGCCCGGGGGAACCGGAACCCCGCGTCCCCCGCGTCGCTCCGCTCCGGCGCCCCGCCCGCGGCCGGGCCTCCCTCTCCCGCCATGGGAGCGGAGGATGGAAGCGGATTACTTCTTGTGCAGCGAGACGGCCAGCTTGTGGCGCCCCTTCCTGCGGCGGGCGTTGAGGACCGCGCGCCCCCCCCGGGTGGCCATCCGGGCCCGAAAGCCGTGCTTGTTGATCCGCTTGCGGTTACGCGGACGGTACGAAGGCTTCATAGCGATATCCTGCGCGAAACGTCGATGTGGTGCGGCAAAGACCAGGAATATAGCCCCGGGGCGGGGTTGCGTCAACCGCGCGGGCCCCGCCCTCCGGGGGCGGGGTTTTCCACACCCGGAGGGGGTGCCGCTCCCGGAACCTCAAGCAACGGCGCCCCTTCCTTGACTTTTCCACATCGGCTTTCTAGGTTGCCGCCAACGTCCCGTCGGATCCACGCAGTGCTACCCGGAGTGCATGGAGCTCACCGCCGCCGAGGTCTGGTCGCGAATCCTGGAGGGCGCGCGCGCCGCCCTCCCGGAGCAGGCCTTCCGTACCTGGCTGGCCCCCACCGAGGCGGTGGCGATCTCGCAGGACCTCCTGGTGGTGTCCGCCCCCAACCGCTTCGCGGCGGACTGGGTGGAGGACAAGTACGGGGGGCTCCTGGCCGCCATCGGCGAGCAGCTCTTCGACCGTCACTTCACGGTGTCCGTGCAGGTGCAGGGGAATGGCCGCCTGCCGGAGTTCCCCCTCTCCGCGGCCCCCGTGCCGGCGTCCTCCCCCTCCTCTCCGGCCGCCCCCACGGCTGCCGGCCCCCCCCCCGAGACCCGCCCCGGGGCGCCCTCGGCGCCGCTCAACGAGCGCTACACCTTCGACCGCTTCGTGGTGGGGAACAACAACCAGCTCGCCGCGGCCGCTGCCCACGCGGTGGCGGAGGCGCCGGCGCGCATGTACAACCCGCTCTTCATCTACGGCGGCGTGGGACTGGGGAAGACACACCTGATGCACGCGATCGGTCACATCGTGCGCAGCCGAGCGCCGGAGAAGCGCGTCGCGTAC
>DATAAL010000318.1:0-2418 GCA_036260145.1 Longimicrobiaceae bacterium
CACCACGGCTACGAGGTGGCCGAGGCGGAGACGGGCGAGGAAGGGCTGGCGCAGGCGGCCCGCCTCCTCCCCGCGCTCATCCTGATGGACGTCAGCATGCCGGGGATCGGCGGGCTCGAGGCCACCCGCCGCCTCAAGGCCGACCCGCGCACCGCCGCCATCCCCGTGATCGCCGTGACCGCGCACGCCATGCAGGAGCATCCGCGCACCCCCTCCCCGAACCCCGATGCTGAAGCGCCTCTTCTCCGGCGGAAACGCCCTCAACCTGCTGCTGGTGTTCGTCCCGGTGGCGATGCTGATGGAGTGGGTCCTCCACTCGCCCCCCCTGTGGATCTTCGTGGTCTCGTGCCTGGGGATCATCCCGCTGGCGGGGCTGATGGGCCACGCCACCGAGGAGATCTCGGAGCGGGTGGGGGAGGGGCTGGGCGGGCTGCTCAACGCCACCTTCGGGAACGCGGCGGAGCTGATCATCGCCATCATAGCGCTGCGGGCCGGGCTGTACGACCTGGTGAAGGCGTCCATCACCGGGTCGATCATCGGCAACGTGCTGCTGGTGTTCGGGCTGAGCGCGCTGGTGGGCGGACTGCGCTTCGAGACGCAGCGCTTCAACCGCACGGCGGCGGGGCTGGGCTCCACCCTGCTGGTGCTGAGCGCGGTGGGGCTGGTGGTGCCCGCGGTCTTCCACTACCTGGTGGGCGCCACCGCGCCGGCGGCGGAGCGTAACCTGAGCCTGGAGATCTCCATCGTCCTGATGGCTACCTACGTGGCCAGCCTGGTCTTCACCCTCCGCACCCACAAGCACCTGTACATGGGCGACGCCGCGGAGCCCACGGCCGAGGGGAAGGAGGCGCACGTGCCGGTCGATGCGCACGCGGCGCACGGCTCCCTCGGCCGGGCCGTGGGGATGCTGGTAGCGGCCACGGTGGGTGTGGCGGTGATGGCGGAGTTCCTGGTGGCGGCGGCCTCGGAGACGGCGGAACGGCTGGGGTGGAGCCAGGTGTTCGTCGGCGTGATCGTGGTGGCTATCATCGGCAACGCGGCGGAGCACTCCACCGCCATCATCATGGCGGCCAAGAACAAGATGGACGCCGCCATCAACATCGCCGTGGGCTCGTCCATCCAGGTGGCGCTCTTCGTGGCGCCGCTGCTGGTGTTCCTCAGCTACGCGATCGGCGGGAGCGGCCCCATGGACCTGATCTTCACTCCGCTGGAGGTGCTGGCGGTGGCCGTCTGCGTGGGGATTATGGCCTTCTGCGGCACCGACGGGGAGTCGCACTGGATGGAAGGGGTGCAGCTCCTGGCCGTGTACGTGATCCTGGGGATCGCCTTCTACTTCCTTCCCGTTCCGGAAGCGGTGGCGGCCGGATCGGCGCAACCGGCGCACTGAGTCTCCACCAGCGTCGAGGGGAAGATGGGTGAGGGTGACTCCAGGAGGCTGCGGCGTCCGGCGAGGATGGCCCAGACCAGCGCCCCCACGATCAGCAGCGCGATCAGGAGACCGAAGAGCAGCGCGGCCCGGCGGGCCGGGGAGGGCGGCCACACCGCGGGACTCGAGGGCCGGTGGGGACGGACCCCGCAGGCCGGACACTTCGGCTCGGCGGGGGCGAAGTGAGTGCCGCAGTTGGGGCAGACCAGGGTCGCCATGGCTCCGGGCGGTGTCCGTGGATCGAGCCCTCCTGAGGACCGGGGGCGGAACCTCCATGCATTTTCGACGCCGTCGCAAACAGACGCGGGGCGCCTTCCCGGCTGGGAGGGCGCCCCGCGACGGCTTTCACCGCGTGGGACCCTGGAGGCGCCAGCTCACCCCCAGTGCCACCTCGGCGCCCGTCGCCGGGCCGTTCCCCCGCTGCTCGTCGAAGCGGAGACGCCGCGGTGGAGGAGCCCCCCCGGTGGTGGTGGACGCCTCGCAGATCGCGGGCGGGGTGCGGGTGGAGCTGCGATAGGGCCACCGCCCCGCTCAGCTTCCCGGGCGGAGCCGCTCCCGGAGGAACGCGAGAGTGGTGCAGGTCGACACGCGAAAGCGCGGCTTGCCGCTGAACTCGGGGACGCTGTGCCCCACCCCCGGCAGCTCGATCAGCGTCGCCGGCACGCCCGCCGCAGCGCACGTCCTCCACGGCGACGGGTGGAGTTCCCGCAGCTCCTCTGAATAGGATGCGCGGGGGAGACTCACCAGCAGTACCCGTGAGTCTCCCCGGCCCCGCGGAAGAGACGCGCGGACTGCGGGGCTCTGGAGCGGACCCCACGCGAGCTCATCACGAACCGGCCACTCCCCTCCCCGCCCGGACGGTTGTAAATTCCAGCCCGCAACGCTCTTCCCAACGCGAATCGACCTTCCCGAACGACGCACCTGTGCTCCGCTCCCCCACCACGCACCGCTTCCCCCACCCGGAATGACGACGCCGGGCCCCGCTCCTCCCG
>DATAAL010000319.1:0-4096 GCA_036260145.1 Longimicrobiaceae bacterium
CCACCACCCCCTCCGGGGAGACGCTCGCCACCTCCCCCTCGCGGTCCCCGCCGAATCTCCCTTCCTCGGTAGCCAGGAGGAGCTCCCAGCGGGAGCCTTCCGGGGCGCGGGTCTCCTCCCTGGCGCCGGTCTCCGCCCTCAGCCCCTCGCTGAAGGAGACCAGCAGGAGGAGCGCGCCCCCCTCCGGGCCCTCGCGCCGCAGAGCGATCCCCTCGCCGCCCAGCGCGGCCACCCGGAAGGAGCCCCCGGGGCGGAGGGCGGGGCGGGTGCGGCGGAGGCGAAGCAGCTCCCGGTACAGCGCCAGGATCCCGGCGTGCGGCATCCGCTCCTGCTCCTCCCAGCGGAGCTTGGAGCGCCGGAAGGTGTCGGGGCTCTGCGGGTCGGGGATCCGCTCGCGCATGGACGGGTCCTGGAAGGCCGAGAAGCCCCTGAACTCGTTCCGGCGGCCCTCCGTCACCCGCTTCCCCAGCTCCTCGGGGTGGTCGGTGAAGTACAGGAACGGCGTGGAGGCGGCCCACTCCTGCCCCATCCAGAGCAGCGGCGTGTAGGGCGAGAGGAGGAGGAGGGCGGAGGCCGCGCGGTACAGCGCCGGGTCCACCTCGTGGTGGAGCCGGTCCCCCAGCGCGCGGTTCCCCACCTGGTCGTGGTTCTGGATGCAGTGCACGAACCGCTGGGGGGGGATCCCCTTCGCCGGAGTCCCGCGCGCCTCCCCGCGGTGCTCCGAGTGCTGCCCCTGGTAGAACCACCCCCGGCCGAGAGTGGCAGCCAGGTCCTCGACGGTCCCGGTGTAGTCGGCGTAGTACCCCTCGTCATCCCCCGCCACGCGGCTGCGGAGCTGGTGGTGGAAGTCGTCGGCCCACACCGCGTCCAGCCCGATCCCCCCCTCCTCGATGGGGAGCACCACGCGACGGTCGTTGCGCTCGTCCTCGGCCATCAGCACGAAGTGCCGCTCGGGGCCCAGGGAGGCCCGCACCCGCTCCGCCAGCTCGGTCAGGATGTGCGTGGGGGAGTCGTCGATGATGGCGTGCGTGGCATCCAGGCGGAGCCCGTCCAGGTGGTACTCGTGCGCCCAGTGCAGCGCGTTCTGCACCACCATCTCCCGCACCGCCGCGCTCCCCTCCGAGTCGTAGTTGACCGCCGCGCCCCACGGGGTGTGGTGCCGCTCGGTGAAGATCCGGCCGCTGCTGAAGACGGGGAGGTAGTTCCCCTCGGGGCCGAAGTGGTTGTAGACCACGTCCTGGATCACCGCCACCCCGCGCCCGTGGGCGGCGTCCACCAGCCGGCGGAGCCCCTCCGGGCCGCCGTACGAGCTGTCCGGGGCGAAGAGGCACACCCCGTCGTACCCCCAGTTGCGCTCTCCGGGGAACTCGGCCACCGGCATCAGCTCCAGCGCCGTGACACCCAGCTCCACGAAGTAGTCGAGCCGCCCGATCAGGGCGTCGAACGTCCCCTCCGGAGTCGCCGTCCCCACGTGCAGCTCGTAGATCACCATCTCCTCCAGCGGGATCCCCCTCCACCCCCCATCCGTCCAGGGGAAGGCCGCGGGGTCCACCACCTCCGAGGGGCCGTGCACCCCCTCGGGCTGGGAGCGGGAGCAGGGGTCGGGGAAGGTGTCCCCCTCGTCCAGGCGGAGCCGGTAACGGGCCCTGGCCCGGAGCCCCTCCACCCGCCCGGCGAAGAACCCCTCCCCCTCCGGGGCCAGCGGGTGGAGGCTCTCCTCGTTGGGACCGTAGACCACCACGTCCACCTGCCGGTGCCCCGGCGCCCAGACGCGGAACTCTACCCCCCGCTCGTCCACGCGCGCCCCCAGGGGCCGCGCCATCGCAACCGTGCTCACGATCCCTCCTCCATCCGCAGGATCACCATGGAGCGCCCCGCCAGGAGGTACTCCTCGCCGGGCGCCAGGGCGCACTTCCCCTCCTCCAGGCGCGGCTCGCTCGTGTCCAGCACCACCTCCCACAATCCCTCGTCGCAGCTCATCGGGAGGGTGAAGCAGATCGCGCCGCCGTCCGCGTTGAGCAGGAGGAGGAAGGTGTCGTCCAGGATCTGCTCCCCCCGTTCGTCCCACTCCTCGATGGCATCGCCCGCGAGCGACATCCCGAAGCTCTTCACAAAGCCGGCGTTCCACTCCTGCTCGGTCATCTCCTTCCCGTCCGGGCGAAGCCAGGTGATGTCCTTGGCCTCGGAGCCGCGGATGGGGCGCCCCCGGAAGAACTTGCGACGGCGGAAGGTGGGGTGCTCCCTCCGCAGCCGGGCCACCCGCCGGGTGAACTCCAGCAGCTCGCGGTCCCGGTCCGTCAGGTCCCAGTGGATCCAGGAGAGCTCGTTGTCCTGGCAGTAGGCGTTGTTGTTCCCCCGCTGGGTGCGCCCCATCTCGTCCCCCCCGCAGATCATCGGCACCCCGTGCGAGAGGAGGAGGGTGGCGATGAAGTTGCGCTTCTGCCGCTCCCGCTGCCGCACGATGTCGGGGCGGTCGGTGGGGCCCTCCACCCCGAAGTTGTAGCTCAGGTTGTGGTTGTCCCCGTCGTGGTTGTTCTCCCCGTTGGCCTCGTTGTGCTTGTGGTTGTACGAGACCAGGTCGTTCAGGGTGAACCCGTCGTGCGCGGTGACGAAGTTGATGCTGGCGTGCGGGCGCCGCCCGTCCTCCTGGTAGAGGTCGCTGGAGCCGGTGAGCCGGTACCCCAGCTCCTGGAGCGTCCCCGGGTCGCCGCGCCAGTAGGCGCGCACCGTGTCGCGGTACTTCCCGTTCCACTCCGCCCAGAGCACGGGGAAGTTCCCCACCTGGTACCCCCCCGGCCCCACGTCCCACGGCTCGGCAATCAGCTTCACCTGCGAGATCACCGGGTCCTGGTGGATCACGTCGAAGAAGGCGGAGAGGCGGTCCACGTCGTGGAGCTCCCGCGCCAACGTGGCGGCCAGGTCAAAGCGGAAGCCGTCCACGTGCATCTCCTGCACCCAGTAGCGCAGCGAGTCCATCACCAGCTGCAGCGTCTGGGGATGGCGCATGTTCAGGGAGTTCCCCGTTCCGGTGTAGTCCATGTAGAAGCGGGGGTTCTCCGGGACCAGCCGGTAGTAGGTGCGGTTGTCGATCCCCCTGAAGGAGAGGGTGGGCCCCAGGTGGTGCCCCTCCGCGGTGTGGTTGTAGACCACGTCCAGGATTACCTCGATCCCCGCCGCGTGGAGCTGGCGCACCATCTCCTTGAACTCCTGCACCTGGTCGCCGTGTCCGCGGGCGTGGGCGTAGCGCGCCGTGGGGGAGAAGTAGTTGATGGAGCTGTATCCCCAGTAGTTGGTGAGCCCCTTCGTCACCAGGAAGTACTCGTCCACGATCTCGTGCACGGGGAGGAGCTCGATGGCGGTGACGCCGATGGAGCGGAGGTGCTCGACGATGGCGGGGTGCGCCACCGCCGCGTACGTCCCCCGGATCTCCCGCGGGATCCCGGGGTGGAGCATGGTGAGCCCCTTGACGTGCGCCTCGTAGATCACCGTCTCGTGCCAGGGGATGCGGGGCGGAGCGTCGCCCCGCCAGTCGAAGGAGGGGTCGATCACTACCCCCTTGGGCACCCCCCAGGCGTCGCTCCCGTCGTCCATCACCCAGTCCTCGCCCGGCTGGTCGAAGGGGAAGGCCCAGGGGTGCGACTCCCACTTCACGTTGCCGGCGATGGCGCGGGCGTACGGGTCGATCAGGAGCTTGAAGGGGTTGCAGCGGACCCCCCTCCCCGGCTGGTACGGACCGTTGACCCGGTACCCGTAGTAGGTCCCCGGCCCCACCCCGGGGATGTAGCCGTGCCACACGAAGCTGGTGCGCTCCCGGAGCCGGAAGGTGCGGGAGGGCTCAGGGTCGTCCGGGGAGTCGAAGAGGCAGAGCTCCACCTCCCAGGCGGGCTCGGAGTAGAGGGCGAAGTTGGTCCCCTCACCCTCCCAGGTGGCCCCCAGGGGGTACGGCTTTCCGGGCCACGCGGTGGTGGCGGCCTCCAGGAACCCGGGGACGTGCTGGCGGGGATCTTTCTTCGGCTGGAGCATCGGCTCTGAAACGGGGTTACCGGAGCGCGCCGCACAGGGGCGGGGGGAAATGCAGGATGTGCGCCGCGGGCGC
>DATAAL010000320.1:0-26788 GCA_036260145.1 Longimicrobiaceae bacterium
GTAGGCCGTGATGGGCGCGGTGGCGACGAACGCCGCGCAGCTCACCACCAGCGACTCCACGGTCCAGCGCCCCGCCGGGTGCTCGCGGACGGCACCGGGCTGGCCCTGGACCTGCTGGACCGGGTCGCGGGCATGGCAGCATCGGTGCCTTACGGCCACCGGGCGGTGTCGCCCCCGCAGGGGTGGCTCTGGCTGGCGGTGGGGGTGGTGGTCCTGGTGGCGCTGGACGCGGGGGCGAGGCTCCGGTCGGCCGTCCGCTGGACCGTGGCGGTGGGCTCCGCGTGCGCGGCCTTCCTGGTCCTCCCCGCGGTGGCGGCGCCCGGGGCGGGCGGGCTGGAGATCCACTTCCTGGACTTGGGGCAGGGGGATGCGGTCGCCATCCGCACCCCCGCCGACCGCTGGCTCCTGGTGGACGCCGGGCCGCGCGAGGAGCGCTACGACGCCGGGGAGCGGCGCGTCCTCCCCTTCCTGCGGAGCCACCGGGTGCGGCGGCTGGAGGCCCTGGTCCTCACCCACCCGCACGCGGACCACATCGGAGGGGCGCCCGCCGTGCTGCGCGGTGTGGAGGTGGGACGGGTGATCGAGCCCGGGCTGCCCTTCGGGACCCCGCTCTACCTGGAGACGCTGCGCACCGCGGAGGTGCGGGGAGCCGCCTGGGCCGCCGCCCGGCAGGGGCGGACGCTGAGCCTGGACGGGGTGACACTGGAGTTCCTCTGGCCGGAGGAGGGAGCGCTGGAGTCGGTTTCCGACGCGAACACGGTCAGCGCCGTGATCCACCTGCGCTATGGGAGCTTCGCGGCGCTCCTGACGGGGGATGCGGGAGAGATGGAAGAGGTGGCGATGCTGGAGCGCTACGGGGACGCGCTGCGGGTGCAGGTGCTCAAGGCGGGGCACCACGGAAGCCGGACCTCCACCTCCGCGGCCCTGCTGGACCGGGTCCGTCCCGAGCTGGTGGTGGTCTCCGCCGGGCGCCGCAACCGGTACGGGCACCCCGCGCCCGAGGTGCTGGAGCGGCTCCGCGCGCGGGGGATCCCGGTGGCGAGGACGGACCGGGAGGGTACGGTGTCGGTCCGCGTCGGTGCCGGGGGCGAGTGGGAGCGCGCCGAGCCATAGAGTCGGTGGCTACGCTTCGATCACGAGTCCCCGTCCACGGTGCTGAACTCGAAGCTCTTCGGTTCGCTCACCGGCAGCACCCCCGACTTGGCGACCACCATCGAGCTGCCGGCGTCGAACCAGCCGCTCCCGGCGCTCTCGAACTCCTCCCTGGTCGAGTGGCGGCGGAGCACCCTCCCGTTGACCGTGACCGAGCGGACCGGCGCACCGTCCAGCACCAGCTCGACCACGTTGTTGCGGCGCGCGGGCGCACCCTCGTAGGAGCCCTTCGTATCGCCGATCCCCACGAACGCGCTCCCGTCCGACCTCCGCTGGGAAAGGGTGGTGATCGCCACGGCGCCGCTCAGGTAGTCCACCGACTCCCCGTCGTCCTCGTACAGGAAGAACCTGCTCTCCTGGGGATCCGGGTAGACCCGGACCACGAGCTCGTCCCGGACGGTGCCGTCCGTCCTACGGCCCAGGATGTTCATGGTCCTTTCATCCACGTGCATCTTCGGGATGATCGCCCCGGCCCGGGCGTAGAGCGGGAGCCGGAAGATCCCCTCGCGGTACACCGGGACGTTCCGGATCCACTCCCCGCGGCTGGTGTGCCAGGTGTTCGCGTGGTAGTCGATCCACCGGCCGCGCGGCAGGTAGACGTCGCGCCGCGTCTCGCCGTGGCGGGCGACGATGCCGACCAGCAGGTCCCTCCCGACCAGCTTCTCGTGGCCCATGGTCCGGACGTTCGGATCGTCCCGGTGGTAGAAGACCGGGGGAGCGAACAGGGGCTCCCCGTACAGACGGGCCCGATGGGCGAGCGAGTAGTAGTAGGGCGACAGCTCGTAGCGGAGGCGGAGGTTGGCCCGGTTGCTCCGCAGGTCGCCGATCCGGTCGGGCGCCGTCTCCTTGCAGTTGCAGAGGTTCTCCGCGTGGGCACGGACGGGGACGTCCAGGAGCGCCCCGTTGGCGAACCACTGGGTGTACATCTCGTTCAGGCTGTCACCCCGGATGGCACCCCGGTGGAACCCTCCGATGTCCGATCCGAAGTAGTCCACCCCCGACAGGGACATGTGCATCTGCGCGTTCAGGTGCGCCGCGAGGCTGGGCAGGTTCGAGCCGATGTCCCCCGACCACAGGGCCACACCGTACCGCTGGATCCCCGAAGTCCCCGAGCGGGCGAGGACGAAGGGGCGGCGCCGGACGCCGTGCCGCCGGTACCCCCGGACGATGCTCTCGCTCCACTTCAGGTTGTAGAGGTTGTGGATGTCGGCGTGCGCGTGCCTCCCCGGCACCACCCCGTGGTACCAGGAGGTCGAGTCGTACGCCTCCGGCTCGCCCAGGTCGGTCCATTGGCCGAAAACGCCCATCTCGACCAGAGGCTGCCGCTTCCAGTCGTGCCAGAAGTCCCCGGCCACGTCGTCGGTCCAGTCGATCATCCCGCCCTTCCCCCACCAGGGATTCCGGGTAAGGTAGGTGGGCGGACCGTTCTCCCGCTGCCGCGCCAGGAAGCCGCGGTTCGCCAGGGTGTCGTGCTCGGGGAGCCCGCGTCCGACGTAGGACTGCTCGATCAGCATGAGCCCCACGCCCTCTTCCTCCCTCAGGCGCGTCATCGTCCCCGCCGGATCGGGGAACTTTCGCTCGTCCCAGGTCAGGCTCCCCATGCGCGTCAGGTCGGACCCCGTCGCGATCCCGCCGTACCAGAGCAGGTCCAGGACGAAGCCGTCCACCGGGAAGGCGTTCGCGCGGAGGCTGCGGAGCTTCCCCTCCAGCTCGCCCCAGTCGTCGTAGCCGTACTCGGAGACCCAGAGGCCGAACGCCTTCCGGGGAGGGACCGGCGGCGTCCCCACCAGCTCCAGGTAGTCGCGCCTCAGCTCCGGGAGGTCGGACCCCGCCAGCAGGTACCCGCGGATCCCGTCGCCCCGGGTGCGGACCCTCCAGGGATCGCCCCGGAAGTCCCAGTGCTGCCGGTAGACCTGGTCGAGGAAGAGGGCGTAGCTGACCCCGGAGTCTCCCAGGGCGTAGAGGATGGGGAAGATGGCGTTGCCCACCTGTCCCCCGCCGAAGTCCGTCATCCGGTTGCCGTACTCGTTCCCCGGGGTGCGCTCCCTCCCCATCCAGTCGCCGTCCGCGTCGCCCGGCCTGAGGAACTGCTCGCCCAGCCCGTAGAGGTTCCGGGTCCTCTCCCGGGTGAGCGTGAGCCCCTTCTCGTCCCGTTCGAGGTCCCGGGGGCAGACCGTGGTGAGCGGGGTGCGCCTGGCCCTCTCCGTCGCGGTGAAGCAGAGGGTGGAGGGCTCGACGGTGATGCGGAGTTCGGGGGTCTCCAGGACCGTCGCGGTGGAGGAAACGGCGGTCGCGCCCGCGTAGTCGGTCTTCTCGACCATGATCGAGGTCCGGATCGGCGTCCCCGGCGCGGGTGCGCGGCCCGCCGCCACCTCGAAGTGGACCAGGTCGTCGTCCAGCGCCTCCAGAGCGAGGTACCTCCCCTGCGACTCGACGGTGATCCGTCGCACCTGGGCATCGGCCGGGAGGATGCCGCCCAGGAGCAGCAGGGTCATCGAGAGGAGGGCCAGTGGCCTCGCGCTGGCCCCGGTGGGAAGCGTCATGATCGACGGCCTCGGAGATGGGGTGTCGACGGAGCCGTCACCGGCAGGGAGTGGCCGGGTCCACCGAGAGCTGCATCAGCCGCACGTGGTCCAGCAGCGCGGTGTTCACGTGGCGGTCCATGTTCTCGTCCAGCGGGGTGAAGGCGATCGTCAGGACGTGGGCGCCCGGGGAGAGGCTCGCCCGTACCGCCGTGCTGTACCCCCAGTCCGTCCACAGCTCCGCGCCCCGCTGCGGCATCGCCAGCACCCCCGCCGGCCGGCCGTCCACGAGCAGGGTGCGCACGGCCGCCCTGCTGTCGGTGTTGATCGGGCCGCTGCCGTTGGCGTAGCGCGCGTCGATCGCGTACACCCCTCCGCACGCCACCTGGACCGGGACCTCCACCGTGGTGTTCCGCTCGCGGGTGAGCCGGACGTACCCCGCGCCGGTGAAGCCCTCGTGCTCGCGCTCCAGCGGCACCCCCTGCGGCCGGGCCACGACCACCGCCTCGCTCCGCCTCAGCCGGACCGGCTCGCTCAGGAACGACTCCAGCCCCGACGAGTCGACGGCGAGCACCTGGTACTCGGCGAGGCGGTCCGCGCGCCCGAGAGCGGCGCGCGTCTCCCGGGTGGTCGCGGCCGCCCGCCCGTTGCGGTAGATCGTGTAGCCGGCCGCGCCCGCCACCGGCGTCCACATCAGCGTGTCGCCAGCGAGGAGGGCGATCGGGGTCCGCGGCGCGAAGCGGTTCTCCACCAGGTTCACCTCCCCCGCGGGCCACCGGCCGTTCAACCGGATCTCCAGCGTGTGCTCCCCCGCCAGGGTGGCGGGGACCTCCGCCCGCTCCAGGGGGCGGCCGTCGAGCGTCGCGCCGGCCACCCCGTCGCCGAAGCCCCGCACGGTGACGGTGAGACGGGCGTTCCGGTAGCGGAGACCGCTCAGCGTCCGCTCGCCGGCGTAGGCGGGGGGGACCATCGGCCGGAAGGCCAGGCGCTCCGGCTCCAGCCGCATCCCGAACAGCACCCGGTAGCTGGCCGCCAGGTTGCCGGCCACGCTCCAGAGCTGCCGGTCCGAGTTCAGCTCGGTTCCGTCGAAGTGGCCGGTGGAGGCCACCATGTTCTCCTTGTTGGTCAGGAAGAGTGCGGCAGGGCGGTAGATGGAGGCCAGGGCGTGCTCCACCGCCGTCGTGTTCCCCGCCTCGGCCGCCGCCCACGCCCGGTACGCGTTGACGAAGGGCCAGATCGCGGCGTTGTGGTACGACGGGATCCCGGAGATGTACGGCCAGAAGCTCGGCGTCCCGAAGGCCACCACGGGCGAGCCTGCGGCGAGCCGGACGCGCTCCCCGGCGGCGGGGACGCCGTAGATGATGCTGAGCGCCTCGCCCAGCCCATCCGAGCGCGGGGCCAGCGACGGGAAGTTGCGCCCGTAGCGGAAGACCGAGTACCCCCCGCGCCGCGGCTGCCACAGGTGCGTGTTGATGGCCCGGCGCAGCCCTTCCGCGACGCCGCTCCACCGTTCCGCGGGCTCCTCCAGCGCCCGCGCCATGTCGGCCAGGATGCGGTAGGTGGCGTAGTGGACCGCATTGGTGCCGATCCCGGCCGACTGCGCGATGTCCCGCGGGTCCATCCAGAGAGGATAGCTCTGCTCCCGCCAGTCCATGAACGACGTCTCGCCCCTGACCAGCCCGGTCTCCGGGTCGAAGACAGCGTGGAGGTCGGCCTCGGCCGAGCGGCGGATGATCTCGTACGCGCGGCGCAGCCACTCCCGGTCGCCGGTGGCGGCGTAGAGCTCCCACGCCGCCAGCGCCCAGGTCATGCGGTCGGTGGAGACCGGCCAGGAGCCCCCCGTCCCGGTGTCCTGGATGATCCGCCCCGCCGAGTCCACCTTGGCGAGCAGGCTCCGCCGCACCGCGTCGGGTGCCACCAGGGCGAGCGAGAGCACCGAGGCGTAGGCCACGTCCCGCGTCCACACGCCCGGCCACTTGGCGCCGGCCGCGAGCGCGCCGTCCTCGCGCACCAGCTGCAGCAGCTCCTCCAGCGACATCCGGTACAGGGCGTCCACCAGCCGCTGCGGCGACCGGAGCTGCGGGAAGCGCGACACCTCCGCCTGCCGGGCCCAGACCGCCCGTCCGTCCTCGGTCCGGGGGCGGGTGTACCGGGCCTCGACGGGGACGGTGAGCGTGAAGATGCTGTCGCCGTCGGGGTCGGTGAGCTGCGCGGGAGAGCCCGGACGCAGGACGCGCGCGTCCCAGCTCAGCGGCTCCACGTCCCCGATAGCGTAGACGGCCTGGAAGTCCGCCCGGCGGATCGGCGGGCCCTGGGGCGGGTCGTAGGATCCGGTTTCCCGGAAGCTGCGCAGCACGTGGCGCAGGTCGAGCCGGATGGTGACCTGCGCGATCCCCTCCTCGCTGCTCTCGGAGGCCTCGGGGGTGGGGAGGTAGGGCGGCTGCTCCTCGCCGAAGACGTAGAGGGGCGAGACGATGCGGCCATCCCGCGGCCGGATGTAGAGCGTGTGCTCCGTCCCGGACCGGAACTCGTTGTCCTGGCCGTTGAGGCTGAAGCGGAAGTGCATCTCGCGGCCGGACCGGGGGTAGGTCGAGACGATGGTGTCGCGGGAGAGCGCCACCGCCGTGAAGCGGCCCTGCCGGACCGAGGTGTCGGTCACCACGAAGGCGTCCGAGCGGTACAGCTCCGACTGCGCGGGGAGCGCGGCCGTCCAGCTCGCCACCAGGACGGAAACGACGGACCCGGGGCCGAGCACGCGAAGTGGATGATTCATGGGTTCATCGGGCCGGGGGTCGTGAAGGATCCCGCGGTGCTCATGGCGAGGGAGGGGGGAGACCGCATCGGGTTTGCAACGAATACCAACAATATCCACCCCGGTCAAGTCGAAATCCTTGCCATACCGACCGGGAATCGCGAAGCTTGTCGGATCCCGCCTCCCTCGCCCTCCCCGACCCGGTCCATGCGCAAGATCAACACGCGGAGCTTCCGCCTGGCAACACGTTCCACCGCGCGCGAAGTCAACCGACAGATCGTCCTGAACCTCGTGCGTGAGCACCAGCCGACCTCGCGGGCCGACCTGGCCCGGCGGATGGGGGTGGCGCGAGGCTCGGTGACCCCGCTGGTGAAGGAGCTGCTCGCCGACGGCCTGATCTACGAGGGGCCGATGGCCGAGACGTCGCGGGGGCGGAAGCCGACGCTCCTCTACGTCCGTACCCGCGACCGGCTGGCAATCGGGATCGACGTGCGGTCCAGCCGGACCTCCGTGATCCTGAGCGACTTCGGCGGGCGCGAGATCGCGGTGGAGGCGTTCTCGACCCCCCTCTCTCCCGAAGAGCTGGTCGCGGAGCTGGTGCGCCGCGTCCGGCGCCTGGTGGAGACCCACGGAGCGGTGGGCGGGTGCGAGGGGATCGGTCTGGTCGTGCCTGGAATGGTGGACCGGTGTACCTCGGTGGTGCTGAACGCGCCCACCCTCGGCTGGCGCGACGTGGACCTGAGGGGTGCCCTGACCGCGGCGATGAGGCTCCCCGTCTACATCGACCGGGACGCGGTCGCCTGCGCGCTGGCCCACATGTGGCTGAGCCAGGCCGGCGGCGACGGGGTCGACAACTTCGTGTACATGACCGTCTCGGACGGAGTAGGGACCGGCCTGGTGGTGAACGGGGAGGTGCTGCGTGGCTACCGGAGCACGGCCGGGGAGTTCGGCCACGTGCCGCTGAGTCTGGACGGACCCCTCTGCGCGTGCGGCGCGCGGGGGTGCCTGGAGGCGTACACCTCCAACTCCGCTACCCTCGCGCGCTATCTGGGACGCGACCTGTCGTCGCGCGAGGCTTACGCGCAGGTGCTGGGCGGCGGCGTGGGGATCACCGACCTGATCGCCCGCGCGCACTCCGGAGACGCGGCCGCGGCATCGGCGCTGCGGGAGACCGGGCGTTTCCTGGGCGTCGGTATCGCGAACATCATCAACTCCATCAGCCCGGCGCGGATCGTCGTGGGCGGCGAGATCACCGCGGCGTGGGACCTGATCGAGCCCCTGGTCCAGGCCTCGATCCGGGAGCGCACGCTGACCGCCGCGTCGGCCGCCACGCCGGTGGTGGTCGAGGCGGGCGACAGCTTCCTGCGGCTGCGCGGCGCGTCGGCGCTGGTGGTGGCGCCGGTGTTCGTGGCGCCGCGGGTCGCGTGAGCCCGGACTACGAACGATTCATTGACAACGGGAGTGCCGGGAGTTAGACAATAGGGGTGCCGCTCATCCCGGCGCGCCCGTTGCCCGCCACCTCCCTGAGACTCACCCCTCGACCTCGTTTTCGTACGCTGGCGGTCCATAATCCGTGTGTTGTGCGATCTTTGTTAGGACGATTTACAATTGGCTCTCGGAGCCGAAGGACCAGCCTTTGCCGGAGAGCAATGCCGAGGACGCTGCGTGTGAGGAAGACCATCCTGCCGTTCCCTCCCGGTCCGCTGGACGGCCGGGTCTCCACGCCGCTTCGCTGCCTCGTCGCGCTCTGCGCCCTCCTCGCCTCCCTGGCGACCCCGTCGCCCGCGCAGGCACCGGCCGGCCCCGCCGTCTCCGACTGGCGGCGCGGCGGGGTGTGCTACGAGGTGTTCGTCCGGTCGTTCTACGACAGCGACGGTGACGGAGTCGGCGACCTGCGGGGGCTCACCCGGAAGCTGGACTACATCAACGACGGAGACCCGGGCTCGCAGCGCGACCTGGGCGCCGGCTGCATCTGGCTGATGCCGGTGGCCCGGTCGCCCAGCTACCACGGGTACGACGTCACCAATTACTACGAGGTCAACCGCGAGTACGGCACCAACGAGGACTTCAGGGAGCTCGTCGCGCAGGCGCACCGGCGCGGTATCCGGGTGGTCGTCGACCTGGTGCTGAACCACATGTCGTCCGAGCACCCGTACTTCAAGTCGGCGCTGCTGGATCCCGCGTCGCCCTACCGCGACTGGTTCCACTGGTCGCCGACCCAGCGGCAGACCCGGGGGTGGTCGGTGCCGACGTGGCACAAGGCCCCCACGCGCGACGAGTACTACTACGGGCTGTTCTGGCATGGGATGCCCGACCTGAACCTGGCGAACCCCGCGGTCACGGCGGAGGCGCAGCGGATCGCCCGGTTCTGGCTGGAGGAGATGGACGTGGACGGCTTCCGCTTGGACGCGGTGGGCCACTTCTTCGAGCACGACGGAGATCCGCGGAACGGTCCCGGCACGTACCCCTGGCTGCGCGACTTCCAGGCGTACGTCCAGAGGGTCAAGCCCGGCGCGTTCACCGTGGGCGAGGTGTGGGACAGCATGGGCGCCGTCCTCCGGTACTACCCGGACCAGCTCGAATCCTACTTCGCCTTCGAGGTCTCCGACGCCCTCCTGGACGCCGTCCGCTCGGGATCGCGGCATCGCCTGGTGGCGGCCGTCGAGCGCGTGCAGCGCGAGCTGCCGCCGGGGCGGTGGGCCTCCTTCCAGCGCAACCACGACCAGACCCGGACCCTCACGCAGCTCCAGGGCGACCTGGCGCGCGCGCGGCTGGCAGCCTCGCTGCTCCTCACCCTCCCCGGGCTCCCCTTCGTGTACTACGGCGAGGAGATCGGGATGACGGGCGACAAGCCCGACCCGCGCCTGCGCACCCCGATGCACTGGGCCCGCGGGCGGGCGGCCGGGTTCACCCGCGGCACGCCGTGGGAGCCGCTCCGGCCGGATTCGCTCACCGCCAACGTGGAGGCGCAGGACGGCGACCCCGCCTCCCTGCTCAACCACTACCGGTGGCTGATCCACCTGCGCGCGGCTCACCCCGCGCTCGGCTCCTCGGGTGAGTTCGTCCCGCTGGACGCCGCGGATGACGCGGTCATGGGCTACCTCCGGCGCGGGGAGGGCCGGACCGTGCTGGTCCTGGCGAACCTGGGCGACCGGCGCCTCTCCGCGGTGGCTCTCTCCTCGGCGGGGGCGATCCTCCCGCCCGGGCGCTACGTGGCGAGGCCGCTCCCCCACGGCGGGAGCGGGGCTCCGCTCCGGGTTCGCGCCGACGGCAGGTTGAGCGGCTGGTCCCCCGTCCCCACCCTGGAGCCGTTCGAAACCCGCATCCTGGAGCTTGCCCGGAGAGATTGACCGACGGTTCCGTCCGGTTTGCACCCGGCGGTACGGGCGCGTCGCCCTTCCCTGTTCACCGTGGCCATGGTGAATGGGGGTGATGTCCCACTCCCCATCCAGTTGGAGGCAGACTCATGACACTCGGTCGTAGGTTCATCCTTGCGCTCGTCGCCAGCCTCAGTTGGGCGGCGGCGCTGAGCGCGCAAGGCCCCACCGGCACCGTATCCGGGCGGGTCGTCGCCGCGGCGGACCAGCGGCCCCTCGCGGGCGCCGCGGTGAGCGTCGCGGAGCGCCGGACGGTGACCGGCGCGGACGGCCGCTTCACCCTCACCGGCGTGCCCGCGGGGACGCACACCGCCCGGGCAAGCATCATCGGCTTCGCCGAGGCGACGCAGAGCGTCACGGTCGTGGCGGGCCAGACGGCCACCGTGGACTTCGCGCTGGCGTCGCGCGCGCTCGAGCTGGAGGGGCTTACGGTCGCTATCGGGTACGGCGAGCAGGAGGCGAGGGACGTGACCGGCGCCGTGGAGACCGTCACCCCGGAGGAGTTCAACACCGGGCGCGTCGTGAGCCCGGAGCAGCTCATCCAGGGCAAGGTCGCCGGCGTGCAGGTGGTGGACACCGGCGAGCCCGGCGGCGGGATCAACCTCCGCATCCGGGGCGGTACCTCGGTCACCAGCAGCAACGAGCCGCTCTACGTGGTCGACGGCGTTCCGCTGCCGGTCGGCGGGGGCCTCTCCGCGGGGCGGAACCCGCTCAACTTCCTCAGCCCGCAGGACATTGAGAGCCTCACTGTGCTCAAGGACGCCTCGTCCACGGCCATCTACGGGTCGCGCGGCGCCAACGGCGTGGTCATCATCCAGACCAAGTCGGGCGCGCGGCAGGGGCCGGCGGTCACGTACTCCGGCTCCGTCTCCACCTCCACTGTCGCCCGCAGGCCGGACCTGCTGTCGGCCGAGGAGTTCCGCGCCGTCGTGGCGCAGCGGGCCCCGGACAAGGTGGCGCTGCTCGGGAACGCCAGCACCGACTGGTACGATGCCGTGCTGCGCACCGCCGCCGGCCAGGAGCACAACGCCAGCGTCTCGGGGACCGGGGACAACATGAACTACCGCCTCTCCCTGGGCTACCTGGGCCAGGAGGGGATTGTCCAGGGCTCCCAAACCGAGCGGATCTCCGCGGCCCTGAGCTACAACCACGTGCTGTTCAACGACCGGCTGAGCGTGCGGGCCAACGTGCGGGGCGCCCGTACCGACGACACCTTCACGCCGCTCGGCGTGCTGGGTGACGCGGCCCGCTTCGCTCCCACCCAGCCGATTCAGGCGGGCGATTCGTACTTCGAGTGGTCCTCCTACCCGCTGGGGCCCAACAACCCGCTGGCGGCCCTGGCGCTGGCGCAGGAGGACGGGAGGACGTACCGCAGCATCGGCAGCCTGGAGGCGCAGTACCAGCTGCCCTTCCTCGCGGGGCTCTCCAACACGACGCGCGTCGGCTACGACGTCGCCTCGTCCGAGCGGCGCACCTTCAACCCGACCAGCCAGCAGTCCCAGAGGGAGAGCGGCCAGCCGGGGTACTTCAGCCGTTCGACCCCCACGGAGACCAACGGCGTCTTCGACACCTTCCTGAACTACACCTCCCGGCTGGGCAGCACCGACAGCGACATCGACGCGACGGCCGGGTACTCGTACGAGGCGTTCACCGGCGAGTCCCCGTTCATCGAGGCGCGAGGACTGACCACCGACCTCCTCGGGCCCAACGGGATCCCGACGGCCCAGCAGATGACGTCCCGCATCGACAACGTGCGGGAGAGCCGCCTCGCCTCGTTCTTCGCGCGCGTCAACTACACGCTCAGGGACCGCTACCTCCTGACCCTGAGCGTCCGCCGCGACGGCTCATCGAGGTTCGGCCCCGAGAACCAGTGGGGTACCTTCCCGGCGGCCGCGCTGGGCTGGCGGGTCTCGCAGGAGCCCTTCATGCAGGGGATCGGCTGGGTCTCTGACCTGAAGCTCCGCGCGTCGTGGGGCGTCAACGGCAACCAGTCGTTCGGCGACTACCTGTGGATCTCCACCTACCGGCCGGGTGACGCGCAGACGCAGGTCCAGTTCGGCGACGAGTTCGTCGGCACCATCCGCCCCAGCGCGGTGGATCCCAACATCAAGTGGGAGGAGACCACCTCGTACAACCTGGGCCTCGACTACGGGATCTTCGGCGGCCGGTTCAACGGCTCGATCGAGTACTACTCCAAGGACACCGACGACCTGATCTTCCGGGTCCCGGTGGCCGCCGGGACCAACCTGTCGAACTTCGTCACCACCAACGTCGGCAGCGTCCGGAACCGCGGCTTCGAGTTCAGCCTGAACAGCGAGCTGCTCAACGGTGGTGACACCGGCCTGAACTGGGACCTGAGCTTCAACGCCGCCACCAACAGCAACGAGCTGTTGCGCATCAACTCGGTCGGCGGCGGGAGCGAGCAGATCCTGGTGGGCGGCATCTCGGGCGGCGTGGGGAGCACCATCCAGGTCCTGCAGCCGGGCTTCCCGGTCAACTCGTTCCTGGTGTACCGCCACATCCGGCGGGACGGCAGGCCGATCTACGCGGACGTCAACGGGCTGGACCCGAGCACCGGGAAGCTGACCGGCCGGCCCGACGGCAAGATCGACGAGCAGGACCTGTACGAGGACCTCAACGGGGACGGCGTGATCAACCAGGCCGACCGCGCGCCCTTTGAGAACCCGGCGCCGGACTGGATCCTCGGCGCCACCTCGAACCTGGCGTTCCGCAACCTGGACCTGAGCTTCACGCTGCGCGCGTACCTGGGGAACTACGTGTACAACAACGTGGCTTCCAACCGGGGGAACTTCCGTGAGCTCTCCGCCACCGGGTCGCCGGAGAACCTGCACCCGTCCGCCCTGGAGTACGGCTTTGCGGACCCGCAGTACTTCTCCGACGTCTACGTGGAGGACGCCTCCTTCCTGCGGATGGACAACCTGACACTGGGCTACACCGTCCCGAGCCTCCGCGGCATGCAGAACCTGCGCGTCTTCGGGACGGTGCAGAACGTCTTCACGCTGACGGGCTACAGCGGCGTCGATCCCTCGGCGGTCGTCCCCGCTTCGATCGCCAGCCCCACCGGCTTCGGGATCGACAACAACATCTACCCGCGCGCCCGGACCTTCACGGCCGGCGTCAGCGTCGGCTTCTAACGCGTGAACGAACGGAGCATCATGCAATCCCGAGCATTCAAGACACTCGCCGCGGCGGCGGTCCTGGCCCTGGGGCTGGGCGCCTGCACGGACATCACCACGGAGCCCAAGAGCACCGTCACGGGCGCCAACATCTTCAACGATCCCGGCTCGTACCGCGCCTTCCTGGCGAAGCTGTATGCCGGGCTGGCGGTGACCGGGCAGCAGGGCCCGGCCGGCGCCGGGGACATCGAAGGGATCGACGAAGGGTTCTCGCAGTACCTCCGTCTGATCTGGCAGATGCAGGAGCTCCCGACCGACGAGGCCATCATCGCCTGGCAGGACGCCGGCCTCCCGGAGCTGAACACGCAGCTCTGGTCGTCGTCGAACCCGTTCCTGGGCTCGATGTACTACCGCATCTTCTTCCAGGTGACGCTGGCGAACGAGTTCCTGCGCGAGACCACGGACGAGAAGCTGACGTCCCGTGGCGTGAGCGCCGGGCTGCGCGCCGACATCCAGCAGTACCGCGCCGAGGCCCGCTTCCTCCGCGCCCTCAGCTACTGGCACGGGATCGACCTGTTCGGCAGCATCCCGCTGGTGCGCGAGACCGACGCGCTCGGCTCCACCCCGCCGCAGCAGGCCACCCGCAAGCAGCTCTTCGACTACGTGGTGCAGGAGCTGAACGAGAGCCGCGAGGCGCTTCCGGCGACGCCGCAGTACGGGCGGGCCGGGCGGGCCGCAGTCGACATGCTGCTGGCGAAGCTCTACCTGAACGCCCAGGTGTACACGGGCGAGAACCGGTACTCGGATGCCCGCGTGGCGACCGAGCGGGTCATCGCCTCCAGCTACCGGCTGGACGACCGCTACCGGGACATGTTCCTGGCCGACAACCACACCTCGCCCGAGATCATCTTCCCCATCACGCAGGACGGCCGGAACACCCGGACGTACGGCGCCATGACGTTCCTGGCCCACGCGTCGGTGGGGGGCAACGTGATGAACGCCGCGGACTACGGGCTCAACGGCGGGTGGTGGGGGCTGCGGGTGCGGCCACAGCTGGTGGCGCTCTTCCCCTCGGTCGGTCCGAGCAGCCCGGACCGGCGGGCGGCGCACTTCTTCACCCAGGGCCAGACGCTGGAGATCACCAGCATCTCGGACTTCACCAAGGGCTACGCCGCGCCCAAGTACCAGAACGTCACCTCGACCGGCCAGCCCGGCTCCAACTCGGAGTTCGTCGACATCGACTTCCCGATGTTCCGCCTTGCGGACGCCTACCTGATGTACGCGGAGGCCGTGCTCAGGGGCGGCGGGGGGAGCCAGGCGCAGGCGGTGACCTACGTCAACGCGCTCCGGCAGCGCGCCTACGGCGGCACCAGCGGCAACATCACCGCCGGGCAGCTCACGCTGGACTTCATCCTGGCCGAGCGCGGCCGCGAGCTGCACTGGGAGGGCCACCGGCGGACCGACCTGATCCGCTTCGGCCGGTTCTCGTCCAGCGGCACCTGGGCGTGGAAGGGGAACGTCCAGGCGGGGCGGACGACGGAGGCGTTCCGCGACCTGTACCCGCTCCCCGCGTCGGAGCTGCTGGCCAACCCGAACCTGAAGCAGAACACCGGCTACTGAGCACGTACCGGACGGCTCGTGGCCGTATGCCGTGAGCTACGTACCAGCCGTGTAGCTCCGCCGCACCAGCGGCGGGGCTGCACGGCGTTCTGCAGGAGCTGATGGAAGCGACGTCCTCTCGAGCCGGCTCCGGCGCGGTCGGCCTGATCATGCTCGTGCTGCTGGCGGGCGGCGGCTGCAGAGGCGAGCCGTCCCGGCCGCCCCCGCCGACCCCCGAGCCTCCCCGCGAGCGGCCCGTGCTGGCCCCCACCTACCGCCCCAGCAGGCGCGCGGAGGCGGGGGACGTCTTCGTGCACCTGTTCGAGTGGAAGTGGACCGACATCGCGGCCGAGTGCGAGACGGTGCTCGGCCCGAACGGCTTCCGCGCGGTGCAGGTCTCGCCGCCGCAGGAGCACCTGGTGCTCCCCGCCGCTCCCTGGTGGCAGCGCTACCAGCCGGTGAGCTACGGCATCGACCGGAGCCGCTCGGGCACCCGCGCCGAGTTCGTCAACATGGTGAACCGCTGCCGGGCGGCCGGCGTCGACATCTACGTCGATGCCGTCGTCAACCACATGACGGCCGGCTCGGGCACCGGGAGCAACGGCACGGTCTACACCAAGTACAACTACCCGGGGCTGTACGCGCAGGGGGACTTCCACCCGGCGTGCCCGGTGAACAACTACCAGAGCGCCGCCAACGTCCAGGACTGCGAGCTGCTGGGGCTGGCCGACCTGCACACGGGGCTGGCGCCGGTGCGGCAGAAGATCGCCGACTACCTGGTGGGGCTGGCCCGGCTCGGCGTGGCGGGCTTCCGGATCGACGCCGCCAAGCACGTCCAGCCGGTGGAGCTGGACTCCATCCTGGACCGGGCGAACCGCACCCTGGCGGGCGAGGGGCGGCCCCGGCCGTACTACTTCGCGGAGGTGATCGACCACGGCGGCGAGGCGGTGCGCGCGTTCGATTACTACGGCCTGGCGTACGGCTCCGGCGGCGCGGCCGACATCACCGAGTTCAGGTTCCGCGGCGTCGGGGACAAGTTCCTCGGCACCGGGGGGCAGCGGCTCTCCCAGCTCAACCCCACCGGACCCCCGGGGAGCCAGTTCTCGGAGGCCGCCTGGGGGCTGATGCCCGGAGACAAGGCCGTGGTCTTCCTGGAGAACCACGACACGCAGCGCGAGGGCGGGATCGGCTACCGCAACGGCGACGTCTACCGGCTCGCCAGCGTCTGGATGCTGGCCCAGCCGTACGGCTACCCGTCGGTCATGTCCAGCTACGCCTTCGACCGCGGCACGCAGGCGGGCCGCGACGCCGGTCCGCCCTCCGACGCCGGGGGGGGCACCCGCGGCGTGAGCTGCGCCGCCCGCCTGGAGGCGGCCATCCTCGGCCAGTGGGTGTGCGAGCACCGCGACCCGGCCACCCTGGGGATGGTCGGCTTCCGCCGCGCCGTGGCCGGGAGCGACGTCTCCCGCTGGTGGGACAACGGCGGGAACGCCATCGCCTTCTCGCGCGGGAGCCGGGGCTTCGTGGCCATCAACCGCGAGAGCACCGCCGTCGTGGCCGCCGTCGCCACCGGCCTCCCCGCCGGGACCTACTGCGACGTGCTGACCGGCGGGCGCCGCGGTGCCGCCTGCGCGGGCGCCGCGTTGGCCGTGGACGCGGCCGGCGCGGTGCAGCTCCGGCTGGAGCCGAACTCGGCGGTCGCCGTCCACGCCGGGAGCCGGCTGTGAGGTCGCAGATGCGGAGCCGGCCGCTCTCCCCGGTGGTGGGAGTGGTGCTCGCCGCCCTCGCCGCGCCCGCGGCGGCGCAGGACGAGGCGCGCGTGTCCTCGCCGGACGGGCGCAACGAGGTGACGGTGGAGGCGCGCGAGGGCGGGCTGTACTACGGCGTGCGCCGCGACGGCAGGGCGGTGCTGCTCCCCTCCCGGCTGGGCTTCGTGTTCCGCGGCGGCGACTCGCTGCACGGCGGGCTGCGCATCACCGGCACGTCCCGGAACGCCGTGGACGAGAGCTGGACGCAGCCGTGGGGCGAGGTGGCGCGGGTGCGCGACCACCACAACGAGCTGCGCGTCCGGGTGGCGGAAGACCGGGGGCCGCGCCGCCGCTTCGCCGTGGTGTTCCGCGCCTTCGACGACGGGATCGGGTTCCGCTACGAGCTGTCGGACAGCGGCGGCTTCCGCGAGTTCGAGATGATGGAGGAGCTGACCGAGTTCGCCCTGGCCGACAACGCCCGCGCCTGGTGGATCCCGGCGAATCGGCCGGAGCCCGACCGGCAGGAGATGCTGTACTCCTCCGGCCCGGTGAGCCGCCTCGACACCGTGCACACCCCGCTCACCCTGCAGACGACCGGCGGGGTGCAGGTGGTGATCCACGAGGCGAACCTGGTGGACTACGCCGGGATGTACCTGGCCGGCACCGGGGGCCGGACGCTGCGCTCCACACTGGCGCGCTGGGCCGACGGGGTCGCCGTCCGCGGGCGCGCTCCCTTCGCCACTCCCTGGCGCACCCTTCAGCTCGCCGACCGCCCGGAGGACCTGGCTCCCTCCACCCTGACGCTCAGGCTGAACCCGCCCAGCCGCATCGCGGACACCCGCTGGATCCGCCCGATGAAGTACAACGGCATCTGGTGGGGGATGCACATCGGCGTCGAAAGCTGGGGGCAGGGGCCGAAGCACGGCGCCACCACGGCGAACGCCAGACGGTACCTGGACTTCGCAGCGGCCAACGGGCTGGGCGGCACGCTGGTGGAGGGGTGGAACCTGGGGTGGGACGAGGACTGGTTCAACTCCCCGCGGGCGACCTTCTCCTTCACCCGGCCCTACCCCGACTTCGACCTCCCGGAGGTAGCCGCCTACGCGCGGCGGCGGGGGCTGACGCTGATCGGGCACCACGAGACGGCCACCAAGATCGAGAACTACGAACGGCAGCTCGACTCGGCCATGGCGCTGTACCAGCGCGTCGGCGTGCGCGCGGTGAAGACCGGCTACGTGGGCGACCGGACGGAGCACGGCCACGCGCACCAGGGGCAGTACATGGTGCGGCACCACCGCCGGGTGATCGAGACGGCGGCGCGGTACGGGATCATGCTCAACGTCCACGAGCCCATCAAGGACACCGGCGAGCGGCGGACCTGGCCCAACATCCTCTCCCGCGAAGGCGCGCGGGGACAGGAGTTCAACGCGTGGGGCGGGGAAGGGGGGAACCCCCCGGAGCACGAGACCATCCTCTTCTTCACGCGGATGCTCTCCGGGCCGATGGACTTCACCCCCGGGATCTTCGACCTCCTCATCCGGCGCCCCACCGGCACCCCGCGCCGGCCGGAGGAGCCACGCCCGCGCACCACGCTCGCCAAGCAACTCGCACTCTACGTGGTGCTCTACTCCCCGCTGCAGATGGCGGCGGACCTCCCGGAGAACTACGAGGGCCAGCCTGCCTTCCAGTTCATCCGCGACGTGGCCGTGGACTGGGACACCACCGTGGTCCTGAACGGCCGCATCGGCGACCACGTGGTGGTGGCGCGGAAGCAGCGCGACGCGGACGCCTGGTTCCTGGGCGCCATCACCGACGAGGAGGCCCGCGCCTTCGACGTGCCCCTCCGGTTCCTCCCGCCTGGCCGGCGCTACGTGGCCGAGATCTACGCCGACGGTCCGGGCGCGCACTGGCGCGACGACCCCCTCCCCGTCGCCATCCGCCGGCGGGACGTGGACGCGGGCACCGTCCTGCGGCTCGAGCTGGCCCCCGGCGGCGGACAGGCCATCCGGATCCGCCCGGCGCAAACCCACCAGCAGCCCACACCCCGATGAGAACACCCCTTCTTTCCGCGCTGGCCGCCCTGGCCCTGCTCGCCTGCCAGTCGGAGCCGAGGTCCGCGGAGCCGGGCGCAGACGGGACGCGGGCGGCCGCGGCCCTGTCGGCACCCACCGACACCGCCTTCTACCCCTCGTGGTCGCGGGACGCGGTGATCTACGAGATCAACGTGCGGCAGTACACCCCCGAGGGCACCTTCGCCGCGCTGGAGCGGCACCTCCCCCGGCTGGACAGCCTGGGGGTGGACATCCTCTGGCTGATGCCGGTGCAGCCCATCGGGGTGAAGGACCGCAAGGGGAGCCTGGGCAGCTACTACTCCATCCGCGACTACACCGCCGTGAACCCCGAATTCGGGACCGAGGCCGACTTCCGGCGCTTCGTGGACGCCGCGCACCGCCAGGGGATGCGGGTGATCCTGGACTGGGTGGCCAACCACACGGCGCACGACCACCCCTGGACGGTGGAGCACAGGGACTGGTACACGCTGCGCCCGGACGGGACGATCTCCAACCCGCTCGACCAGCAGGGGAAGGAGACCGACTGGACGGACGTGGCGGAGCTGAACTACGGCAACACCCGGATGCGCCGCGCGATGCTCGCCGAGATGCGCTGGTGGATCGACAGCATGAAGGTGGACGGCTTCCGCGCCGACGTGGCCTGGGGGGTGCCCTACGACTTCTGGGCCGAGGTGCGCCGCGAGATGACGGCGGCGCGCCCCGACGTCTTCCTGCTGGCCGAGGCGGAGGACCCGCGGCTGCACGAGTGGTTCCACGCCACCTACGCCTGGGAGTGGCACCACCTGATGAACGAGATCGCCCAGGGGAAGAAGCCGGTCTCCGAGCTGGACCGCTACTTCGCCAGGGACGACAGCCTGTACGGTGACGGCGCCTACCGTATGTACTTCACCAGCAACCACGACGAGAACTCCTGGCAGGGCTCGGAGTTCGAGCGCATGGGCGCCAACCACGCCCCCGCGTTCGTGCTGGCCGCCACCGTGGAGAACTCCATCCCTCTCCTCTACACGGGCCAGGAGGCGAGCCTGAACAAGCGGCTGCGCTTCTTCGAGAAGGACACGGTGAGCTGGAGCGGCTCCTCCCTCGTGCCCTTCTACCGCACCCTCTTCGAGCTCAAGGAGCAGAGCGCGGCGCTGGCGAACGGCCCCTGGGGGGGCGACCAGACGGCGCTCCGGACCGACGGGGGAGACCGCGTGTACGCCTTCACCCGCACCCGGGGGGCGAACACCGTGCTGGTGGCCGTCAACTTCGGCGACGCCCCTGCCCGGGTGTCGTACCAGGGGCTGGGCCGGCCCGGCACCTTCACCGACTGGTTCTCGAAGACGCCGGTCTCGCTGGCGGCGGCGGGGAGCCTGGAGATTCCCGCGCATGGGTACCGTGTCCTCGTACGCTGAGCCGCGCCGGCGGAGGCCGTCCCGCCGCCGGTCCGGCGGCGCCGGACGGGCCGGGTACGGCGGGGTCGTCCGCCGGGTCCGGGCGCGGACGGGCGCCCGGACGGCGCGTAGCGCTTCGCGCCCCGGCCCGGGAGCGCTGCGGCTCCTCCTCCTGTTGGGCGCGTGCCTGGGCGGGGCGGGCTCGCTGGCTCCCGCGAGCGCCCAGCTCACCCTCAGGCTGACGGGCGTGCCCGCCGACACACCGCCGGGCGCCGACATCTACGTGGCGGGCACCTTCAACGGATGGAATCCCGCGTCGCCGGACTACCGGCTCACGGGGGACTGCGACGGGGAGTACTCGCTCACCCTCCCCGCCTCCGTCCGCGGTCCCGTGGAGTTCAAGTTCACGCGAGGCTCCTGGGACACCGTGGAGGCGGACAGCGCAGGCGCCGACGTTCCCAACCGGAGGTTCACGGCGCCGGCGGCCGGGGCCGCCACCTACACCGCCAGCGTGGTGGCGTGGGTGGACCCGAGTACCCGCGCCGCGAAGAAGTCGACGGCCACGGCGTCGGTGTCCGTGCTGGACACCGCGTTCGCCATCCCGCAGCTCGGGCGGACCCGCAGGGTCTGGATCTACCTCCCGCCCGACTACGCCACGTCGGAGAAGACCTACCCCGTGCTCTACATGCACGACGGGCAGAACGTGTTCGACGCGGCCACCAGCTACGCGGGGGAGTGGGGGGTGGATGAGACACTGGACAGCCTCCACGCGGAGGGTGACCGGGGCGCGATCGTGGTGGCGGTGGACAACGGGGGGCAGCGCCGGCTGGACGAGTACTCCCCGTGGGTGAACCCGCGGCTCGGCGGCGGTGAGGGGGACGAGTACGTCGACTTCCTCGCCAACACGCTCAAGCCCTACGTAGACCGCCACTACCGCACCCGCCCGGAGCGGCAGCACACGGGCGTGGCCGGGTCGAGCATGGGCGGGCTGATCTCGCTCTACGCCGTGCTGAAGTACCCCGACGTGTTCGGGCGGGCCGGGGTGTTCTCGCCCGCGTTCTGGTTCGCGCCGGACGTCTTCGCCTACGCCCGCTCCGGGGAGCGGCTCCGGCCCGGAACGCGGCTCTACTTTGTCACCGGCGCGCGGGAGGGGGACACTCCGGAGGTGTACGTCCGCGACCACCGCGCGATGATCGACACGCTGGCGGCGGCTGGGTTCAAGGTCGGCACCGAGATCGTAGAGTTCATCCGCGACGAGGGGACACACTCGGAGGGGTTCTGGCGGCGGGAGTTCCCGGCGGCGTACCGGTGGCTCTTCGCCGCGACGGAGGAGAGTCGCGCGAGGGTGTCATCCACGGTCAAGGACAGGTGACAGTGCCGGCCTGTCCGACGGCTCTGGCGCGGTTGAGAAAGCTATTGCGGGGCGGACGTATCGTGACTTTATTTGAATAGCCCTCTGAGCCTACCTCTCTGCGGGCACCACACCACGCAGTATCCCCCAGCACACCTCCCCGCACGGTCCGCGCTCGTGCTCAACATGAAGCCGGCTTGAGAAGGGCACCATGAACCAACCTGGTCGGATTCGTGTCTTCATCAGCTACACCTGGGATGATGCTGCGCACAAGGAACGTGTGCTGGAATTCGCTCAGCGCCTGCGCCGCGACGGTATCGATGCCTGGATCGATCAGTTTACCCCATGGCCGGAGCAGGGCTGGTCGCGATGGATGCTGGACCAGGAAGACGACGCCCGCTTCGTGCTCTGCATCGTCACCGAAACGTATGCGCAGCGCTTTCGCGGGCGCACACCCAAGGGAGTAGGACGGGGGGGGAACTGGGAAGGCTTCGGCGCCACCAGTGATATCTACCACAACGATTCACACAACCAGAAATTCGTCCCCATCCTGTTCGGGAAGACGACACCCGACCTGATCCCCAAACCGCTGAGGGACTATCCGCACTTCCGCCCCGACCAGGAGGACAGCTACGAGCAGCTTTATCGCCTGCTGACCGGACAGCCGAAGCAGATCCCCCTCGACGTCGGCGAAATCCGCATCATGCCCGCTGCTCCACCTCGTGTTCCGTTGCAGCAGCCCACGGTCTACCGCCACCGCGACCGCGGAAACCTGCCCCGGCTGCTGTATTTCATCGGCCGTAAGGACCAGCTCGATTCTATCGCTGATGCCCTCCAGCCCGAAGTACGCACTGCGGTCGTGCTGATCGACGGACCCGGCGGCATGGGCAAGACCTCTCTCGCGATACGAGCCGCCGAGCTCGCGTCGGAAGTGGATTATCCCCAGATCGTCTTCGCATCGGCGAAGCAGCGCGAGCTGGGGCTTGAGGGCATTCAAGAGGTCAGCGACTTCCGGTTCGACGGCTATCTCGACCTGCTCAGCTCCATTGCGCGCGCGCTGGGAGACGACGCGCTGGACAAGGTCAACGAAAAAGACCGATCCCAGGAAGTGATTCGCCTCCTGAAGGGGCAGGGCACGCTGCTGGTGCTGGACAACCTCGAGACACTGCATGAGAAGGACCTCGCGCGGGTGAGCACGTTTCTGCGGCATATCCCGGAGGGGACGAAGGCGATCGTTACCAGCCGCCGACGCCCAGACCTCCCCGCGGAGCGCATTCGCCTGGACCGGATGGATTATGATACGGCCAAGGAGCTGCTCCAGGAGCTGTCCCGACATTCGCCCCTGCTGACCAGCATGGATGACAGAGAGCGCGTTGCGCTCTACGAAGCGACCGCCGGCAATCCCCTGATCCTCTGCTGGGTGGCCGGCCAGGTGGGGCGAGGCAGGTGCCGCACGATCGAGAGCGCGATCGAGCTGCTGAATAACTCACGGGGAGGGGAGGAAGCCCTGGAGTTCGTTTTCGAGGACCTGGCCGATTCACTCCCGGACAAGGAGCTGAGGCTGCTCGCTGCGCTCACCTTTTTCGCGCGGCCGGCCACGGTGGCGCACATCGCGGAGCTCGCCAAAGTTCCTCCACTGCAGGCTTCGGCAGAGCTGGAGTTCCTGGTCAACCGGTCGCTCGCCATCGACAATGTCGAGGGACGGTATTTCATAATGCCGCTTGTCGCCGACTTCCTGCGCCGTAAGAAGCCGGAGGTCATACGCGAGACCGGAAGGTGGATCGCGGAACTCACGCACGCATTCGTACGGCAGAAGGACGACCAGGAATACTACTCCGAGTTCGAGCGCTTCCCGGTGCTGGAGGAGGGCTGGCCCAAGGTCGAGGCTGGGCTGAAGCTGCTGCAGGGGGAGCAACTGCAGGAGGCCTGCGACGCGCTCATGGGATTTCTTCACTGCACGGGCCGCTGGGACGAAAGCATCGAGCTGGCCAGGCGTGCCGAAGAAGAAGCAAAGTCGCGTGGCAAGTACTGGATGGCGGGGTGGCGGGCGTGTCAGGTGGCAAACCTGATGTTTCGCCGGGGGAACGCTGACGGGGTGCGAGTGGCGACGGACCGCGCCTTCGAGCACTGGCAGCATGCCGAAAGAACCGAATACGAACTCGGGATTCTTCGCCGGCGGCGAGGGATGGAGCACGAGCTGCGGGGCGAATACGACGCTGCCCTGGACTACTACCGCAAAGCGCTCGACCTGTGGCGCAGGCTTTCGCAGGAGAGCGAGGACATCAGCCGGGTGCTGAACGACATCGCCGGGATCAGGCGCAAGACCGGAGACCTCGGAGCGGCCCAAAGCGACTACCGGGAGGCGCTCCGGATCGCCCACAACGTAAAGTTCTGGGAAGGGATCGCGAATACCAGGGGGAATCTCGCGGACGTGGCCCTCGACCGGGAGAAGTGGCGTGCGGCGGAGCGTCTGGCGAACGATGCCCTGAGGCTGTCCACCCAGATGGGCCACAGTGAGCTGATGGCCGCCAACTACCGGCGCATCGCGATCGCGCTCGCCCACCAGGGGAAGCCCGGCGATGGCCTGCGCTACGCGCGTCGAGCGGAGGATATCTCGAAGACTCTCCGCTCCCCCGAGCTGAAGCGTGCGGAGCACGCGCGCCGGGTGTGCGAGGACGCGCTCCGTGAACTCGGTCAGGAGGAGCCGGACGAGGGCTGGCTGGAGGAGGCAGCGAAGGGGCTGCCCGCGGGGCTGGAATACGGGGATCCAACAGCGAGAGCGCTCGCCAGGTATAAACGCGGCCTGACCCTTCAGAACCAGGGGAGGCACAGGGAGGCCGAGAAACAGCTCCGTGAGGCGCTCGCGATCTGCCGGGAAGCACCCCGGACGATCGTCGAGGCGAGGATCCGCAATAGCCTCGGCTGGACCTACCAGCGCCAGAGGCGCTGGAAGGAGGCCGAGGAATGCTATCAGGACGCTCTGGTCATCAGCGGTGAGCTGGGTGACCAGGGGGAGCAGTCGCGCTCGGAGCAGAATCTGGCGCGACTCAGGGACGAGCGGGCCGTGGCACCCAATGGAGACGCCTCATCGCTCCCGACGCAATCTCCCGATGCGGCCGAGGCCTTCGCGTTCGAGTCCGAAGTAGAGGCGTACGAGAGAGCCGACGCGGCCTCGCCGCCGCCGGGCGGCGCGCTTCTGTTCTACGGAAGCTCTTCCATCCGGCTCTGGCCGTCGCTGGAGGGCGACTTTCCCGGATATCCCGTGCTGAACCGCGGCTTCGGGGGCGCAACGCTGCAGGACTGCGTACGGTTGTATCCCCGGCTGGTGAAACCCTATTCACCAGCGATGGTCGTTCTGTACGCCGGAGACAACGATCTGGGGAAATGCTACATGCCCGAGCAAGTCGCCGGTTCGCTCAAACAGCTTGTCGAACTTCTCTGGAGAGACTTTCCCGCGGCCATCGTCGGGTTCATCTCGATCAAGCCCAGCCCGGCGCGCTGCGGTCAGGACGACATCGAGGCTGCGAACAGGCTGATCGCGGAATTCGCGTCGGAACGGGAAAACCTTGCGTTTCTGGACATCTATTCACGGATGCTGAAGTCCGACGGGTCTCCCGACGAGGCGCTGTTCCTGGAGGATGGGCTGCACCTGAATCCGGCCGGATACGGTATCTGGAGAAGTGTGGTGACCACATGGGTGCATTCCACCTGGAAGCAGCGCATACCTGCCTTACAGGCGTAGTGCCGTCTTGCAGAACGCTTGAGCCCGTCGTCTCGATTCGCAATACCGATTGATGTGGAAGTTCCAATGAGGCAGGAAGGTCGATATGAACCGCGAGTATCACAGGTGGTTCAGTGAAAATCTCGGCCAGGATACGGAGCTGTTAATCTTTGGCCACGCAGGTGCCCGTGTGCTGGTGTTTCCGACCCGGACGGGGCGTTTCTACGAGTATGAGGACCGCGGGATGGTCCACGTGCTGCGTGATGGCCTTGTCAGCGGAAAATTACAGCTCTTCTGCGTGGACAGCTACGATCCATACTCGCTATACGACCGCAGCATCCGACCACGCGAGCGGATCCTGCGGCTGGTGGACTTCGAAAATTACATACTCCATGAAGTGCTGCCATTGTCCGAGGGGAAGAATACCGGTTCACCCCTCGTCGCACATGGTTGCAGCCTGGGCGCATTCCATGCGGTGAACATCGCGTTCCGCCATCCCTCCCTCTTCAACGGCTTGCTGGCGCTGAGTGGACGCTACGATCTGACACGCAGCTTCGGCTGCTTCTCTGACTTGCTGGACGGTTATTACGACGAGGACGTTTATTTCAACACACCCAGCCACTTCATCCCCAACCTCACCGATCAGTCTTTGCTGAGCCGACTCCGTCAGATCGACATCAAGCTTGCCATCGGTGAAGCGGACGCATTCCTTGAGAACAACCGGGCCTTGAGCCAAGCCCTATGGGACAAGGGGATTTGGCACACGTTTCACGTGTGGAACGGAGAGGCACACGCGTTCCGCCAATGGCGTGAGATGCTGCAGGTCTGTTCATTCCCATGCACGTAACGAGTCGGCAGTCCGCCTTCCGCATTGATCATCCGGGCTCGAAGTCGGCTTCTGCCCCCCGAGACGGGCATGCACCCTCCCCGCCGGAGCCGGATGTTCCCGTACCCCGTACCTGACCTCCCGCGGTGTCTGCGTCGGTTCCTGTCTAGTCCTCCAGTCCGGTGCTCGGGACCGGCTGCACCGACCCCTGCACGGTCAGCCGCTCGTGCTCGTCCGCGTCGATGACCGCCTCCTCCGGCACGTCCCCGTCCCCCACGTCCCGCACCCCCAGCACGGTGAGCGCGGCGACCAGCAGGCAGACGCCGCCGACCATCACCATGTAGAGCGGCGCGTTGGGGTTGTCCTCGCCGAAGATCCCGCGGATCAGCGGCCCGAAGGTGAGTGACGCGATGATCTCGGGGATGACGATGAAGAAGTTGAACACCCCCATGTAGACGCCCATGCGGTGCGCGGGGAGCGCGCCGGAGAGGATGGCGTACGGCATGGACAGGATGGAGGCCCAGGCGATTCCCACGCCCACCATGGTGAGCCAGAGCACGTAGCGGTCTTGGATGACGTACACGCTCAGCAGCCCGGCCGCGCCGCAGACCAGCGCCGCCGCGTGCGTGGCCTTGCGGCTGGTGGCCGCAGCCAGGCCGGGGAGAGCGAACGCCACGGCGAAGCAGGTGAGGGAATAGATGGCGAAGGTCAGGCCGCCCCACTCTATCCCCCGGGCGTACAGCTCCGAGGCTGGGTCCGTGGCGCCGAAGACGTGGCGCGCCACCGTGGGGACGAAGAACATCCACATGCAGAACAGCCCCAGCCAGGTGAAGAACTGCACCACGGCCAGCTGCTTCATGGTCGGGGGCATCTGACCGATAGCGCTGCCGATCTCCCCGAACAGGGCTCCCACGCCGCGCCGCTCCCGCCGCGCACGCTCGAAGGCCGCCATGTCCTCGGGGGGGTACTCGGACGTGGTCAGCACCGTCCACAGCACGCACACGAAGAAGACCACCGCGCCCACCTGGAACGAGTACTTCACCGTCAGCGGGATGCCGCTCGCCGTGCTCCCCGACACGCCCATCCAGCTGAGGAAGAAGGGGAGCGCGTTGGCGAGGCTCGCGCCGACGCCGATGAAGAACGACTGCATGACGAAGCCCG
>DATAAL010000321.1:0-5405 GCA_036260145.1 Longimicrobiaceae bacterium
GGTGGGGGTGGGGGGGGGGGAGCGGATCGGGGACTGGGTGCGCGGGGGCGGGGTGCTGGTGACGCTGGACGCGGCCACGGGGTGGCTGGCGCAGGAGCGCACCGGGGTGTCGCGCTTCCGGCTGCGCCGGGACACGGTGCGGGCGGACAGCGTCCCGGGCGCCCCTCTCCCGGCGGAGGTCCCCGGGGCCATCGTCCGCGCCGTGGCGGACACGCTGTCGCCGCTGCTGGCGGGGGTGAGCGCGGCGGAGCTCCCGGTGCTGGTCTTCTCCGACCGGATCTACGCCGCGCCGCGCGACCTGCGCCCGGGGGAGGCGACCGTGCGCTACGCACCGCTGAGTCGTCTGCGCCTGGCGGGGTACCTGTGGCCGGAGGTCCCGGCGCGGCTGGCGGGGACGCCGTACCTGTGGACGGAGCGGGTGGGGCGGGGGCGGGTGATCGCCTTCGCGGGGGACCCCAACTTCCGGGACCTGTGGCGGGGGCTGCTCCCGCTCTTCGCCAACGCGGTGTTCTTCGGGCCCAGCTTCTGAGGGCTATTCGATGAAGCTGCCAGGCCGGGCACTGCCGCCTGGTATCCGGCCCATTATATTGGTCCGCAGTCGCTTACGACCAGGGAGGAGGTGCCCCATGACCAAGTTGGCCGTTGAGCTGCAAGCCGAGTCCCAGCTCGCCAGGCTGGTCGAGGAGGTCGATGCCGGCGCGGAGGTGGTCATCACCCGGAACGGGCAGCCGGTCGCGCGGATCGTTCCCGCGGTAGAGGAGACGGGTCCGGATCGGACTCCGGGGAGCGCGAAGGGGCTATTCACGGTCCCCGACGACTTCGATGCACCGATCGAGGACTTCCGCGAGTACATGTAGCCGATGCGGCTCCTCCTCGACACGCACGCCTTCCTCTGGTTCATCACCGCCGACCCGAAGCTCAGCTCCACGGCGGAGCGGGAGATCCGCCGGAGCGGGAACACACCGCTTCTGAGCGTCGCCAGCGTCTGGGAGATCGCCATCAAGGTGAACCTGGGGCGCCTGCCCATTCCCCGACCGCTGGACACCTTCATCCCCGAGCAGCTCCGGATCAACCGGATCCACCTGCTCCCCGTCGAACTCCACCACACCTTCGAGATCGCGCGGCTGCCGCTGCACCACCGCGATCCGTTCGACCGCCTCCTCCTCGCCCAGGTGATCTCGGAAGGGATTCCCATGGTCAGCGCTGACAGCGCATTCGACGCCTACTCCATACAGCGTGTGTGGTGAGCGGTGCCGTGCGTCCTAGCCGTGGATCTGGTGCGATCCTCGACCATCCTGGCGATCCTGTCCGAGGCGTTGCCGCTCCATGACCGACCTGGATCCCCGCCTCTCCGCCCTGTCCCCGGCCAAGCGCGCCCTGCTGGGGCGGCTGCGCGCACAGTCCTCCGGGTCCTCCCCCATCCCGCGTATCGCAGACGGCCCCGCTCCCCTTTCCGCGGAGCAGCGGCGGCTCTGGTACCTGCTCCAGATGGCCCCCGGGTACCCGGTCTACACCATCCCGCTGGGGTTCCGGCTGCGCGGTCCGCTGGACGTAGAGGCGCTGGCCGGAGCGCTGCGCGACCTGGTGGCGCGGCACGAGACGCTGCGCACCGCCTTCCGGGAGTCGGCGGGGGAGCCGGTGCAGACCGTGGGCGACGACGCCGCCTTCGAGCTGGAGGTGGTGGACCTGCGGGGCGACCCCTGGGCGGAGGCCGAGGCCAACTACCAGACCGACGCTTTCGCGCGGCGGGGATTCGACCTGGAGCGGGGGGAGACCTTCCGCGCGCTGCTCCTGCGCGAGGGTGACGGGGAGCACCGCCTCCTGCTGGGGGCGCACCACCTGGCCGCCGACGGGTGGTCCATGGGCGTGCTGCTGCGGGAGCTGAGCGTGCTGTACGCCGCGCGCGCCGCCGGGACCGCCGCCCGGCTCCCGGAGCTGCCGGTACGCTTCCGCGACTGGGCCGCCTGGCAGGGGCGCCCCGACGACCCCGCCCGGGAGGCGGACGAGGCGTACTGGCGCGCGGAGCTGGCCGGGGCCCCGGTGGGGGTGGAGGTCCCGCCCGACCTGCCGCGTCCGCCGCTGCAGGAGTGGGAGGGGGCCAAGCACCCCTTCGAGATCCCCGCGCCGCTCACCGACGCCCTGCGTGCCCTGGCGCGGCGGGAGGGGACCACCCTGTACGCGGTGGTCATGGCGGCGTACGCGCTCCTGCTGGGGCGGTACGCGGGGGAGGACGACCTCCTCCTCGGCACCGTGCTGGCGAACCGCCCGCACCCCCTGCTGGAGCCCCTGGTGGGTTTCTTCGCCAACACTCTCCCCCTGCGGGTGCGGCTGGAGGGAGACCCCACCGCGGCGGAGCTGGTCCGGCGCGTCCACCGGGCGGCGCTGGGGGTGCAGGAGCACGCCGGGCTCCCTTTCGACCGGATCGTGGAGCTGGCCGGGGTCCGCCGCGACTTCAGTCGACCCCCGCTGGTACAGGCGGTGCTCGGGTTCGCGGATGCCCCCTCCCGGGCCCTGGCCCTCCCCGGCGTCGCCGCCGGGCCGCTGCCGCTGGACTCCCGCACCTCCGCCTTCGAGCTCTCCCTGCTGGTGGAGGACGGCGGGGGCACGCTCCCGGCGGCGTTCCAGTACGCCACCTCGCTCTACGAGCCGGCGACCGTCGCGCGGATGGCCCGGCACCTGGAAGGGATCCTGACCGCCTTCGCCGCCCCGGACCGCCGCCTCTCCGAGGTGCCGCTCGCCACCGGAGACGAGCTGCGCGCTCTTGCCGCCTGGGGCCGCGGCGCCCCCCCGCCCTCCGACGCCCCCTGCGTGCACCGGCGCTTCGAGGAGCGGGCGCGGATCGCGCCGCACGCCCCGGCGGTCGTGGGGGAGGACGGAGCGACGAGCTACGCGGAGCTGAACGCCCGGGCCAACCGGGTGGCGCACGCCCTCCGGCGCCGGGGGGTGGGCCCGGAGGTCCGCGTCGGCGTCTGCCTCCCCCCCTCCGCGGAGGCGATCGCCGCGGTTCTGGGCGCCCTCAAGGCGGGCGGCGCCTACGTGCCGCTCGACCCCGATTACCCGGAGGAGAGACTGGCGTACCTGCTGGACGACTCGGACGTGGCGGTGCTCCTCACCCGGCGGGGGGTACGGGACGGCCTGCCGGCGTTCGGGGGGCGGGCCCTGCTGCTGGACGACGAGGGGGAGGGGATCGGGCGGGAGAGCGACGCGGACCCGGAGCCCGCCGCCGCGCCGGAGAACCTGGCCTACGTCATCTACACCTCGGGCTCCACCGGGCGTCCCAAGGGGGTGGCGGTGGAGCACCGCAGCCTGGCCGCCACCCTCCTCACCGCGGGGGCCGCGTTCGGCTTCGGCCCCGGCGACGCCATGCCGGTGCTGGCGAGCTCCGCCTTCGACATCTGGCTCTTCGAGGCCCTCCTCCCCCTCCTGGCCGGGGCCGCGGTGCGCCCGGTCCCCCGCGAGCGGGTGACGGAGGTGGACCGGCTGGCTGCGGAGCTGGAGAGCGCCACCCTGCTGCACGCCGTCCCCGCCCTGATGCGGGAGATCGTGCGGGCGGTCCGCGCCTCCGGGAGCGGGACCCTCCCCCGGCTCCGGCGCGCCTTCGTGGGCGGGGACGCGGTCCCCCCCGACCTCCTGGCGGAGATGCGGGAAGCGTTTCCCGCGGCCGAGATCCGGGTGCTGTACGGCCCCACCGAGGCCACCATCCTCTGCGCGGCGCACCCGGTGGAGGACGGGGAGGCGGGCGGGCGGCGCCTGATCGGGGGGCCGCTGGGGAACGCCGTCCTCCACGTCCTGGACCCGGGGGGGCGGGCGGTCCCCCCCGGCGTCTCCGGCGAGCTGTGCGTCGGCGGGGCGGCGGTGGCGCGCGGCTACCTGGGTCGCCCCGGCCTCACCGCGGAGCGCTTCGTCCCGGATCCCTCCGGCGCACCCGGGGGACGGCTGTACCGCACCGGCGACCGCGCCCGCTGGAGCGCGAACGGGACGCTGGAGTTCCTGGGGCGTCTGGACAGCCAGGTCAAGATCCGGGGCTTCCGGATCGAGCCCGGCGAGGTGGAGGCGCTTCTCGCCGCGCACCCGGCGGTGCGGGACGCGGTGGTGGTGGCGCGCGACGACCCGCCGGGGGAGCGCCGGCTGGCGGGGTACGTGGTCCCCAGCCATGGCGCCGTGTCCGTGGAGGCGCTGCGCGGCTACCTGGAGGAGCGGCTCCCCGGGTACATGGTCCCCTCCGCGCTGGTGGCGCTGGACGCCCTCCCCCTCGCCCCCAACGGGAAGCTGGACCGCCGCGCCCTCCCCGCCCCCGGCGAGGTGGGTGGGGCGGGGTACGTGGCTCCACGCACCCCGGCGGAGGAGGCGCTCGCCCGGCTCTGGTGCGAGGTGCTGGGGGTGGAGCGGGTGGGGGTGCACGACGACTTCTTCGAGCTGGGGGGGCAGTCGATCCTGGCCGTCCGGCTGCTGGCCCGGGTCCGGGGCGAGCTGGGCGTGGACCTCACCGCCGCCGAGCTGCTCCAGGGCTCCACCCTGGAGCGGATGGCGCAGGCGGTCGCCGGGAGGCGGCAACGGGCGCGCCTCCCCCTGGTCCCGCTGCAGCCCTTCGGGGGGTGCTCGCCGCTCTTCCTGGCGCACCCCGCCGGCGGACACGTCCTCTGCTACCGCGAGCTGGCCGTGCTCCTGGCGCCCGAGCACCCCGTCTACGCCCTCCAGCCCCGCGGGATCGAAGCGGGGGAGGAGCCGCTGGACACGGTGGAGGCGCTGGCCGCCCACTACGTGGAGGCGATCCGCGCCTTCCGGCCCGACGGGCCCTACCGGCTGGGGGGGTGGTCGTTCGGGGGGGCGGTGGCGTGGGAGATGGCGCGGCAGCTCGACGCCGCCGGGGCGGAGGTGGAGCTGCTGGCGCTGATCGACACCGGCCCGCAGACTCCCGAGGCCATCTCCATCGACCCGCGCGACCCGGCGGAGGTGGTATGGCAGACGGTGGCGGCGCTGGCGGGGTGGCCGGCGGCCATGCGGGTGGAGGTGGACCGGATCCGGGGAGGGGAGCCGCGCGAGATGGCGCTGACCATGATCCGGCTGATGGACGCGCCCCGCCTCCTCCCGGAGTCCCGCGTGGACGAGGTACTGCGGTTGATCGCGGTCCGCGGCGCCAACCTGCGCGCCCAGGCCGACTACCGTCCCCGGCCGTACCGGGGGCACCTCACCTACATCCGCACCGCGGGCTCGGAGCACACCCGCGCGCACGCGCCGGGGCTGGACTACTGGAGCGCGCTGGCCCGGGGCGGGACTACCGAGCACCGGGTGAGCGGGAGCCACGGCACCCTGCTGCAGGAGCCGCACGTGCGATGGGTGGCCGAGGTGCTGCGGGGTTGATCCGTGGACTGCTCTTCGACGACGGGTGTGGACGTCAACAACGG